>JAFAUR010000984.1 GCA_019243205.1 Acidobacteriaceae bacterium
ACGCGCGCGGGGTTTTCAAACGTCCTCTGGCGGAGTTTGCGGTTTTAGGGATTCTGTATTTCTATAAGCGTGTTCGCCGACTGGTGGAGAGCCAAAGGCAGCATCGCTGGGACGATTTTCTGGTGGATATGGTGCCCGGCAAAATAATGGGCATCGTTGGGTACGGGGAGATCGGGCGGGAATGTGCATTACTGGCGCACGCTCTGGGCATGAAGATCCACGCGCTACGCCGCAATCCGCAACGTTCCGAAGACGACCCGATTGTTGAGCGAGTTTTTGGTCCGGCTGAGTTGAAAGACATGCTAGCCGAGATCGACGTGCTGCTGGCGGCGGCGCCCCTGACCGACGGAACGCGCCATATGATCGGGGCCGAGCAGTTTGCGGTGATGAAGCCATCGGCGATCATCATAAATGTGGGGCGCGGGCCGGTGATCGACGAAGCGGCGCTGATCGAGGCGCTTCGACAAAAGCAGGTTGGGGCAGCGGCATTGGATGTTTTCGAACACGAGCCACTCGCTGCGGATTCGCCCCTGTGGGATATGGACAATGTATTGATCTCCCCGCACTGCACGGATCGCACGCAGAATCCCGACTGGCTGGATCTGAGCGCGCAATTCTTCGTTGAGAACTTCCAGCGATTCCTTAACGGACAGCCGCTCGAGAACGTAGTGGACAAGAAGGCGGGTTACTAAGTGGCGACAGCAGAAGAGATCAAAGCACCGGCGGTTACTCTCGAAGATATCCGCCGGGCTGCAGAGCGCATTCGTGTTCTGGCCCACCGGACACCGGTATTCGAGTCGAGGTGGTTCAACGCGGCGACCCGTGTCCAGACATTTTTCAAGTGCGAAAACCTGCAGCGCGGCGGAGCGTTCAAGATACGCGGAGCTTCGAATTTCCTGCTGTCCTTAACAGATGAAGAACGCAAGCGTGGTGTCGTTACGTTTTCGTCGGGAAATCATGCGCAGGCAGTGGCGATTGCGGCCGCACATCTGAACGTGGCCGCGACTATCGTGATGCCGACGGACGCGCCGAAATCGAAAGTCGAGTCGACGCAGGCTTATGCCCCGAAGATCGTTTTCTTCGACAGAATCCGAGAGCGCCGGGAAGAGATCGCACAGAGAATCGCCGATGAGACGGGAGCAGTGGTCGTGCCCTCGTATGATCATCCGGCAATCATTGCCGGGCAAGGGACGGCGGCGCTCGAGTTGTTGCAGGACGGTCCGGATCTGGACGCGATCGTCGTACCCCTGGGTGGAGGCGGATTGCTTTCGGGCACCTTGACCGTCGCGAAGGCGTTGCGACCAGAGATTCGCGTGTTCGGAGTCGAACCAGAGCTGGCGAATGATTGGTATCTCTCGCTTGAAAGGGGAGAACCCGTGGAGATCGGTCCGCCACCCACGATCGCGGACGGATTGCGAACTTCGGTCCCCGGCAAAATTACGTTTCCGATCGTGCGCTCGTTGGTAGATTCCGTTTTGCTGGTCTCGGAAGCGGAGATACGATCGGCCATTCGCTTCCTGCTGTCGCGATTAAAGATTGTTACGGAGCCTAGCGGAGCGGTGGCCGCGGCTGCGCTCTTGAGTGAGAAGCTGCCAAGCGGTATCCGCTCGGCGGGCGTGATTCTGTCTGGAGGGAATGTGGATTTCAGTGTGCTTGCCGAAATCTGCGGGGAAGCGGCTTAGAGCGTGTCAATAACGATCCCGGTGAGCCCGTGGAAGACGAAGAGTTCTCGCGAGGTTTACAAGAACAGATGGATTCGGGTGAGAGAGGACGAAGTCATCCGGCCCGACGGAGGACCCGGGATTTACGGTGTAATCGAGATCTGGCCTTCGGTGGGCATTGTCGCAATTGATGACAAGGATCGAGTCGTGCTGGTGGGCCAGTGGCGTTACTCGGTCGATCGATACTCTTGGGAAGTCCCCCGTGGTGGTTCCCATCCAGGTGAAACGGACATGCTCGCGGTCGCCCAACGGGAGCTTGCTGAGGAGACGGGAGTGAGAGCCGCGCGGTGGCAGGTTCTGGGGCCGGTGGATGTGTGCAACGGCGTAGCTAACGATGTGCAGAGTCTCTTCCTTGCTACCGAGTTATCGCGCACCCAGATGAATCTGGATCCGGAAGAAGACATCACGGTCGAATGGAAGCCGTTTGGGGAAGCCGTAGAGATGGCCGTCGACGGGCGCATTACGGAAGTGTGTAGCGTGGCGGCGATTCTGCGTGTCGCGCAACTTCGGCGCAAGAATAAGTAAATGGAAAGGGGAATGAACACCGGTCGCAAATGGTTTGCGCGATTTGCCTGGTTTGCGCTGGCGTTCAACTTGCCCGTGATCCTTTGGGGCGCGTATGTGCGCATCTCCTTCTCCGGCGACGGGTGTGGCGCTCACTGGCCCTTCTGCAATGGACAGATGCTGCCGCGCCAAATGGCGGCTCCCATGGCGATCGAATTCGTACATCGCATGATGACGAGCGTCGATACGTTGATAGTCATCGCGCTTTGCATCTGGGCCTTTCGCGCTTTCCCGCGGCGGCACGGAGTTCGGCTTTACGCGACGTTGTCGCTCATCTTCCTCTTTATCGAAGCATTGCTCGGCGCCGGATTGGTGTTGTTCCGTTATGTCGCACATGATCAATCGGCGGGGCGCGCAATTTATCTTTCAGCGCATTTGACGAACACGATGCTGTTGTTGGGCGCCTTGACCGTAACAGCTCTGCTGGCGACACGCAATCGCGAACACGCCTCTTTCGGTTCCATGCCTGGTTCGTTTGCCGTCGCGCTTGCGGTTACCGTTTTCGTCAGCATTACGGGCGCGGTCACGGCCCTCGGTGACACACTCTTTCCCGCTTCTTCAATCGCCGCCGGGATTAGCCAGGACTGGTCGAGCGAATCAAGCATGTTGCTGAGGCTGCGAGTGGTGCATCCCGCTATTGCGGTCGCCGGCGCAATCTACCTGATCTTTTTAAGCTGGCGCGTTCTCAGGTGTACGGGGACGGAGGAGACGAAAGCCGCAGGGCGACGCGTTTTCAGTCTGACCATTTTGCAGGTGGCGGCCGGCGCTGTCAATCTCGGCCTGCTCGCGCCTTTGTCCATGCAGATGATTCATCTACTGATTGCGGACGTGCTCTGGATCGCGGTAGTTCTGATGGTCACGGAAATTACTGCAAGTGAATCTATTCGGCATGGCGCAGAAGCAGCGGCAGGTGGCGGTGATATGGAACTCGCGATCGGGCTGGAGCGAAGACCAACAGAACGCGGCAGCAGTGCGCGACATTCTAGCGCGAGCTGACTATGCCCTCGATTTTCATCGAATTGAAAAGGGCGACGACCTCCTTGAGACTTGCCGCAACTGCCTAAACTCAGGTGCAAGGGTTCTGGTTGCGGCAGGCGGTGATGGGACAGTCAACGCCGTCGCGTCTTCCGTCGTTAACAGCGATGTCAGGCTGGGAGTGATCCCGGCAGGCACTTTAAATCACTTCGCCCGAGATCTCGCCATTCCGATAGACCCGGGAGCCGCCGCGCACGCGCTTGCTGCTGGGCGGGAAGCAAGTGTCGATGTGGGCGCGGTGAACGGGCGCATATTCATCAACAATTCCGTTCTTGGTTTATATCCGGTGTATCGGGCAGCGAAAGAGGCCTTCGAGCGTAAGGGTCTGAAAAGCACGCGGCTAGGACGGTTTTTCGCCGTAATCGGCGGCCTCTTGCGGGTTTTCTGGCGGTTGCCTCATCTGCATCTCCGGTTTATCGTTAACGGGACAGATCGGGACATGCGCACCGCGTTCGTGCTCGTGGCGAATAACGAGCACGAGCTGGAAGACTGGAATATCGGTCGCAGGCGATCTCTCGGCGAGGGTTTGCTCTGGGTGTATGCGCTGCGTCCGTGCAGCCGCTGGGCGTTGCTCAAGTTCTTTGTGCTGTTCGTCTTCAAACGATTTCGAAAGCGTGACGCCTTCGATGTTTTCAAAGTTCGCGAACTGCACATAGAAGCAAGAAGACGGCGGCACATTCGTGTGGGCGTAGACGGCGAAATCGTGCAACTCGAGAACCCGCTTTATTACGAATCTCTCCCCCGCGCTTTACGTGTAATTGCTCCCGCAGCGTACTTTGAGGGAAAAGCCGGAATGAACGCGACTGCCACAGAGATCGAGACGATTTGATGCGCCGAGTAGTTCACATCTCGGATTTGCATTTCGGCAATAACGATCCCGCGCTGCTCAAGCCGCTGCAACTGGCGATCGAGAGGATCCGCCCGGATGTATTAGTAATCTCCGGCGATTTTGTCGAGCACGCGACAGAGGACGAATTCGCACAGGCCCGCGCTTTTATCGGGCAGTTACCGGAGCCGCAAATTGCCGTGCCGGGCAACCACGACCTTGCGTTTTACAACGTGGTTCAACGTGCGACGGTTGGGCTCAGAAATTTCAAAAGGTACATCACAGACGATTTGCATCCGCGCTTCGAGGACGATGAGCTGGCGATTTTCGGCGCGAATACTTCACGGTTCTGGCCGCTGCGCGGAGGCAGCCTGAGTCTGACGCAACTGGACCAGTTAACGGCCGAGTTTGCGGCAGTGCCGGTTGGCAAGACGCGCCTGCTGGTGACACACCATCCGTTCGATCTTCCCGAAAAGCAAGAACGCAGTCTGATCGTGGGCCACGCCCGGCGGTCGATTGTGAAGCTTGCACCGTATGTCGATATTTTGCTCGCGGGGCACATCCACCTGAGTTCGACCGGAAGCACGGCAAATCATTACAGGATCGCGGGGCACGCGATGACATTTGTGCAGGCAGGGACGGCGGTATCGAACCGGAATAAAGGCGAGGAGAACTCGTTCAATGCGATGCGCGTGATTGCGCAGTCTGAGGGCGGTAAGGCGGTGATTGTGCACCGGTATTCGTGGGTGCGGGAGCGCGGCGAGTTTTGCTGCCGGCAATCGACCGAATACCGCCTGCAAACCGAGGGCTGGGCGCGAGTAGAGATGCCCCAAGTGGAAGACGCGACCGTTCACGAAGAGCCGGGCACTTCACGGGAGTCCGACAGTTTGGAGGCGCAAAAACGCCCATCCGTACCTGATCAATGACGCGACGCACTAATCTTCGTGTGTCATGACGGGAACCGCGGTAGCCGGTGCCGCGTGTTGGTGGTACGCCTTGAGATGCAGATGATCGGACAACAATTCCACTCGCCCCCAAGCTCCCCAGATCAACGCCAGCAGGGCGAGCAGTAAGGCCGCAACGATGAGTTTCATCCGGTTGGACTTGCGCGGCGGAGCCGGAACCGACGCTGGCGGTGTAGATTCGACCGGCGGAACAGCAATCGGCCAGATGAAGCGATAGCCGAGCCGCGGTAAGGTCTCGATGTAAAGCGGCTTGTCGGCCGAATCTCTCAACGCCATTCGCAGACGGTTGACGGCGGTATTGAGCCCGCTCTCGTAATCTACGAACGTACCGTCGGCCCAGAGGATCTTACGTAGTTCTTCTCGCGTTACGAGTTCACCGGGTTTTTGTAACAGTGCTTCCAGGATCAAGCGTGGCTTCTGCTGAAGCCTCAGCTTCGTTCCCTCTTTCCAAAGTTCGCCCGTTTCCGGACGGAGTGTGAATCCGTCAAACGAGATTATTTCCGGACGGCAACCCTGAGTCATATGCCTCCGCGCTTTTCTCTACGGATCTAGAGCAAGAATCGTTACACGTCTTTGACGCGCAAATATAAAAGAAGTAAGGTCATGCATAAGACAGGCAGTGTTCCATAGTTGGGATTTTGTGTCTCAAAACGCGACCTGATGTCACTTTTAGCGAAAGCTGGTTTTCTCAGCGTTGATTGCGTTCCTCACCTCAAGTCCGGAAGCGCGTACCTCCGCTTCCTCTGCCTGTGCGAATTTGTCCAATCGCCGCAGGAGGGATGCATATTCGCGCAACCAGGAAGCCTGCAAAACGTTGGGCTCGTTAGAGTGCTCGACAATAGCCATAGCTCTTCCGTAGTGGTCGGCTGCATCCTCAAGGTGTTTTGTTCCGACCTCCGAGATTGCAAGATTTCGCAGCGTCCGGGCTACTTCGATGTTTCCAGGACCCAGCGTCTTCTCTTGGATTCTCAATGCTTTCTCATACAGAGATACCGCCGTGTCGTAGTGCTTCTCAAAGTATTCCTGAGCGGCCAAGTTGGCGAGCGTGGAGGCGACCTCAGCGTGTTCAAGACCGACCTGACATGCCTGAATCTGCAGCGCGTTCTGCAGCATAGAGGCGGCTTTCTTGTGATGACCGGCCTGGCCTTCCAGATTGGCCATGTTTGACAAGGTTGCCGCATAGCGAATATCGTTCGTCGCACCCGCAGCGATCCACTTCCGCGAGGCTTCGTCGTAATACTCCTTTGCCGCCCTCGCGTCTTTAAAAGCTACGGATACGAGCCCGAGGTTGTTCAAAATTGTTGCCTGTAGAAAATCACGGTTTCCGACATAATGCGGAAGCAAATCAAGGGCCTGTTGCTCATGCTGCTTAGCAGAATCGAAGAGGCCGCGTTTATACTCAGCCAATCCCAGATTTCCGAGCGTTTCCGCCAACTTCGCGTCTCCGAGTTCCGTTAGAGAACGCTGCTCCGACACGGAACGCTCGAAACTGGAGATAGCCGTGCGCAGTTCGCCCGCGTTCATCTGGGCCAAGCCTAATGTATTCAACGTGGATGCCAACTCGCGATGGTTAAGGGGCTGCGACGAAGCTTGGATCGCAACCGCGCGCTCGGATTTCCGGGCGGACTCACCGTACTTACCTGCGTCGAGGTCCGCGCAGGCCCAGTTGGCCAGGAGGCGGGAGAATTCGACGCTCTTCTCGCCTTTGGTATCGCGGATGATGGAGGCACCCTGCTCAAAGAGCTGCTCCGCCTCCGCCGATCGGCGTTGCTTTTCCACCGTAACGGCCAGATTGCTGATAATCTTCCCGGCAGTGGTGATATGAAGTAAGTTGTTGTCCTTTAGAACTGCATACGCTTGTTTGAAGAAAGTTTCCGAACTTGCGGAATTTCCGCGCGAGAGTTCCAGGGAACCAAGGTTATTGAGCGAAGCTGCGAGTTCAGCAGCTACAGGTTGGGCCAGCGCACGATTGATCCCGAGAGCGAGACGATATTCTTTCTCGGCCTCATCGAACCGCCACTCACTCTGGAATACCTGGCCGTAATCGTTGTGAAGAACAACGGCTTCGATGGTTCCAGGGTCCTTAAGTTCTGCGAAAGCTTGACGGAACAGAACGTCAGCTGTTTGGAGCAAACCAGCGCTGGCAGCCTTTTCGGCTTCCTGGAGGACAGAACCGCATGCGATGGCTCCGGTCCCCAGTACAAACGCCAGCACAAAACATATTTGTAAAGCGAGGCGGGACATGGTGTGTGTTCCTTTGAGAGGACCTACGCACGAGTCCGACAATCGCTTCTATATGGGGCATAACTTCCTGCTTACATGGAATGTAACGCACTAACACAACTAAGTTTCAAGAGCTGTAAGTGATTGATTCAGGAAGTTGTTTGTGCACGGCGAGTTCGTTAACAACCCGTACACAATCTTTTTACAACTAGCAATCAGCGTGCGAGTGAAACGACTAAAAGTAGCGCCCGCTGCGTACCTTTCCAGGAATCGGTACAGTCGTATGTTTCGCCGAGAGAATGAGCTCCGGTTCCGGAGCCGCCTCCACCAATTGTGATCGCAGGAATGTGGAGATTCATCGGAACATTCGAATCGGTGGATCCTTCGCCGACGTGTGAGTTAACTCCGAGGGCCTTCGAAACCTCGAGCGCGGTGGTGACGATATGTGAATCGGGTGGTGTATTTCCTGCGGGACGCAACCCGACCATTTCGGCGGACACGCTGACAGGACCCTTGTTATTCCAACGCTGGTTTTCTTCCTGGACCGCTTCGTTCAGAGCTGCTTTGAATTTGTCATTAACGGCATTCAAAGAATTCACGTCGGCGGACCGCATGTCGACCTCCATCCAGGCTTCGAACGGAATCGCATTGACGGAGGTCCCGCCCCCCACGCGACCTACATTGAAGGTCGTCTTCGGATTGGACGGGACCTGAAAAGCATCGATTTTCGCGATGGCACGACCCATTGCCTGAATCGGATTTGCCATTCCGAAAGCGCCATAGCTGTGACCGCCTGGGCCTTTGAACGTGACCTTATAGCGATAACTGCCGACACCGACGTCCGTGATTCCGAGGCCGAGGCCGTCAATCGAAATGAATTGGTCGATCTGCCCCCGCATGCTTTCGTTAAACAACTGTTTCATTCCTCGGAGATCGCCGAGTCCTTCCTCGCCCACATCGGCAACAAAGGTGAGACTGCCGGGAGTCTTCACGTTCGCTTCCTGCAGAGCCCGGATGACGCCCAGCATGGTCACGAGCCCGCGACAATCGTCTCCGATCCCCGGACCTTTCATAATGTTGCCCTCGCGCGTGACTTTTACGTTCGTCCCTTCCGGGAAAACGGTATCGAGATGTGCAGCCAACACGACGTTCGGATGGGGGCTCGATCCCGAACGGGTGCCGATGACATTTCCGGCTTTGTCGATGTGCACATTTTCGAGACGAAGCTCTTCGAAAAGCTTTTTCAACTCGAGCCCACGCTGCTCTTCGTGGAACGGCGGCGCGGCGATTTCGCAGATGCGGGCCTGTTCAGAAAGCATTCGCGGCTCGTTGCGTTTGATCGCGTCGAAGGCGGCGATGACGGTGGGGTCTTTAATCAGGGTTTGGGGATCTTGAGCGTAGCATTGAGCGACAGCAATGCAGAGCGTAAAAAGAATTCCAATGTTACGGGCCATGTAAAGAAATCGAAGGTTAGCACACACCCGTAAAC
Organism: Acidobacteriaceae bacterium; assembly: GCA_019243205.1. Classification (GTDB taxonomy): domain Bacteria; phylum Acidobacteriota; class Terriglobia; order Bryobacterales; family Bryobacteraceae; genus Bog-105. Next base: position 8,824 of record JAFAUR010000984.1, read on the forward strand.
CCGGCAGGTCGGGGTGAACGTTTAGGCAGGGATCCGGTAATTCATCACGGCGGAAGTGTCGAGGCCCATCTTGTCGATCTCGGAGAAGTAGACCCGGCGGTTCTCGTCCATGGCGAGATTAGAGAGCATGACGGCCGTGGAATCAGCGAGCCCGACTTCAACGTCTGCCTTGGGGCGGGCGCCGCGCTTGGCGTCTTCGAGGAAGCTGATGAGTTCGGTATCCACCGGGTTGCGATCTTCCTCCGGCGTGATGATGCCTTTGCTGTACAGCCAGCGGCGAGCGAGTTTCGATTCGCGTGTCAGGAAGGGATCGTTCTTCCAATCGACGTCATTCTGTGGCGTGAGAATCGGGATGCCCTTCTGCGGACCTGCCAGCTCGAAGGTCGCGCCCGCCTTCGTTTCAGTTTTCTCCGTCCCGGGCGATACAGTCGTGGGCGCGGGCTCGCGATACCAGAGAGCTGTGGGCAATGCATTATCGCTGCCGAGCGTAATCTCAACTGCCCCCGCGGTACCCATCACGATCATTCCGAATTCGGGGCGTGTCGAATCGAGGATGGGCAGATGTTGATTCGTCGTGATGGCGCTGTACAACAGTTTCCGGCCGCCTGGATAGCTGAAGATGAGCTGGATATTGTCCCAGACCTCCCGGCCGTCGTGCCAGGTATCGAGCCCGCCGAGACCGATCACAAAATCCGGGTGCGCGCCGAAAAACCAATCGGCAACGTCGATGTGATGCGAAGCGAGCTCGGCCGTAAGCCCTCCAGAGTATTCGCGGAAAAGGCGCCAGTTTTTTGGGTTGCTCTTGCCGCCGGGCTTCATGGTCCAACCGGGGTTACGATGCCACTGGGCTTGGATGTGAGTGACGTTTCCCAGTGTGCCATCATCGATCATTCTTTTGACCGACTGGAAGTAGAGGCTGTAGCGACGCTGCAAACCCACCTGCAATGTCTGCTTCGAGTGTTGAGTAGCAAGGGCCCGAAGGGCGTGAACTTCTTCCGGCTTGAAGACGAGACTTTTTTCGCAGAACGTCTGCTTGCCGGCGAGAAGGGCATCGCGTGTGATGGGGAAGTGAACGTATAAAGGGACCGCGATGAGGATGGCCTCAATGTCTTTGTCGGCGAGGAGCTCGCGATAATCCTTGTATTTCTTCGGGTTGGTTTTGATTACTTCGGCCGCGTGGTCGAGCGCCTCCTCATTGATATCGCAGAGGGCGACGCAGCGTCCATTATCGATGTTGGCCAAGTGGCCCAGGAGGTAGGTCCCGCGGCTGCCGGTCCCGATCATTCCATACTTAATCTGCTCGCCCGCGGCGTAGGCTTTGATAAAAGCAGGCGCGGATTGCAGCTCACCCGCGTTGCCGAGTGCGGCAGCAGCACTTCCGGCGACGGCACCCAATTTAATGACCTCGCGGCGGCTCGGTTCCTGACTACGTTCAGCGCGATCGGGCGGAGGAGCAGCGGATTCGGACATTGGTCGCTCCGGGCTGGATTTACTTCTACCTCAGTGTAGATCAGCGCCGGAGGGATCGGCAGGCTGAGAGATGCCCAGGTACTATTTTGCCGGCGCCTGTTGTTCCTGAATGCCGGACAGATTGTAATCGCCCGAATCATAGACATTCACGGTTGCCCGCACTACCTCGCCCACTCGCAGCATCTCGAATTCAGCCTTAGATTCGATTGGATATGCCATGGTCATGGCTTCCATGTAGTTCGGGATGGCGGCGGCATCAATGGTGGCGGTCTGGTTCTTGGGATCCAGGGCAGTGATGCGCCCGTTTAATTCATAGTGTTTCGCCGGACCTTTGGATTCGGGCTGCCTGTTGCAACCGATCAGAAGTAGGAGAGCAAAAAAGATGGGAAGGATACGGAGCACGGTTCTCTTCAAGAGTAAGGAGAGGGCGGCAGTCACTGGAGCAGCTCCCGGATCACGGACCCGAGATGCATAAACTTCTCGTAGTCCGAAGGCTTCTGGAAATAGCGATTCGCGCCCAACCGCTCTGCGATTTCCCTGTCCCTGGGCGAGCCGGATGACGTGACGATGACGATTGGAACTTTGAGGCAAGGCTTACTTTGCCGGATTCGCTCCAGAAGGATTTCGCCCGTGCGCCTTGGCAGATTGAGGTCGAGGAGAATAATGTCCGGACACGGCTGCTGACCGGCTTCGATCTGATCAATAAAGCCTAGCATCCGCTCCCCGTCAGGCTGCACCGTCAACTCGGATTGAAAAGGCTGAAGCTTCAGGGCCTCCCGGACCAGGAGAACGTCGCCGGGGTTGTCCTCGGCGAGCAGCACGCGGACGAGTTCAGCCGAGTGCCTTTTCTGCGGCATCAACTCCGGGGAGGGTGAAGCAGAAGAGGCATCCCTGTCCGGGGCCGTTGGACTCGGCCCAGATGCGGCCGCCATAGCGATCGACGATTTTCTGGCAGATCGCGAGCCCGATTCCTGTTCCCTCATATTGGCTGTCTCCACCATGGAGACGCTTGAAGAGCCCAAAAACTTGCTGAGCATATTGGGGGTCAAATCCAATACCGTTGTCCTGAACGCAGAATTTCCAGAGCGTGCCCTCCTTTTCGGCGGAGACGTGTACCTCGGGCGGCGCCTCGGCCCTATATTTGATCGCATTACCGATCAGGTTCTGGAAGAGCTGAAGCAGATGAACTTCCTGAACCATTAAGGTGGGCAGATCCGTTCGGCGAACAGTTGCCTTGCTCTCCTCAATGGAGTTTTTGAGATTCTGGCAAGCCTGGTCGAAGGCGCGCGACGCGTCCACGGGCACCACCTGCTTGGGAGAGACATCCACGGCCTGCGTGTACGCGAGGAGGTCGGAAATCAGCAACTCCATCCGTTTTGCGCCTTGGACCGCATAAGCCAGATACTGCGCACCCTGTTCATCCAGGAGATGTTGGTAGCGGCGCTGCAGAATCTGGCTGTAGATGGCAACCATCCGCAAAGGCTCGCGAAGGTCGTGAGAAGCGGAATAGGCGAACTGGTTGAGATCGTCATTTGCACGCCGCAGCTCGGCGTTCGAGCGCTCAAGATCGGCCTTGGCACTCTGCAGCTCGCTGAACAACCGAGCATTGTCGAGTGCGATTGCGGCCTGGGCGGCGATACCTTCGGCGAGTTGCTCATGTACTTCAGTAAAAACGCCGACAGAAGGGCTGCCAAAAAAAAGGCCGCCAAGGACGCCTGAACGGGAAACAACCGGAGCGGCGAGATAACTGCGTACGGGCAAATGACCGGGAGGCATTCCGCGATTCGGCGCATTTTTCCCGTAACGCGGATCACGGGTGATGTCGGCGGAGCGAACAATTCCCTCGCCGTTGAACGTCGGTCCAAAGACGGCTGTGTTGCGGGGCATCGGAAAGCCCTCGAACGCTTCCCGAGGGACACCCGAAAGCGTGTAGAGCACATAGCTTTCGCCGACTTCGTTCCGCACGTTGTAAAAGAAAGCCCCGAACTCCGCGCCGGTTAACTGAGTCGCCAGGTCGGTGATTTTCTGGGTGAGCTGCTGGAGATCGAGTTCGGCCGAAAGCATAGGGCCGACCTGATTTAACAGTTCGGCAACTTTCCGGGCTTGCTGCTCGCGAGCGAGCAGCAACTGGCGCTCCTCTGAAGCGCGCTTCGTTTCTTCAATGTCTGTACAGGTTCCAAACCAGCGCTGGATTGCCCCATTGCTATTGCGAAGCGCAGTTGCGCGCGCTTTGACCCAACGATAGGCTCCGTCATGTCGCCGGAGACGGTATTCGATGTCGTAAGGACCACGATCAGCAGTGGCTGTCATCCAGGCGTGGTGCACATGCTCGCGGTCCTCAGGGTGCACGATATCGAGCCAACCGAACCCGAGTTGTTCAGATGGAGGTACGCCGGTATATTCGAGCCATTGAGTGCTGAGGTAATCACACCTTCCGTCGCACAAAGCCGTCCAGACCAACTGGGGGAGAGCTTCGGCGAGCGTACGGTAACGCTCCTCGCTTTCGCGAAGTGCTTCAGCCGCCGCGCGTTCAGAATCGAGATGATCACGAATCTGGTACTGGTGAGCGCGCGCCCGGAGAGCCATCCGGAAACTACTGATGATGGTTTCTCCGCTCAGAGGACGTTCCAGAACAGTGATGTTTCCGAGTGACTCAAACAGGCGAAGGCGGGAAGGAAGGGGCTGATCGCCGCATCTTCTCGCAGTCATAATGAAGACCGGGATATCAGACCAGGTAGGCTGATTGCCTATAACGTCTCTGAGCGCATTGAAGTTCTGCGGCCGGAGTGCCTCGTCGGCAATGAGAATGGCGCCCGCGCCGAGTTTGAGCGCGGCGCAGAGACTCTCGACCGACTGGCAGGCCAGGGCCCGGATGGAGGCGCGCTCCAGAACATCTGAGATCAGGGTGCCGTCCCTTCCGAAAGGCGCGTGAATCAGAACCCGCGACTGCTGGACGTCACCGTCCATGCATCGGTCCTTCACGGGCCGAGTTAGGCCCGGTATAGGCCGGCAAAGCAGTCAGCACACCGTGAAAAGCTGTGATGGGCTCACCGAGATCAATACCGGCTTCGTGGAACCGAAGCTCGCGCACGGTTTGCTCATGGTAGCCGGTGCGCTTCTTCAGGACCGAAATGGCCTTTCTGACCTCGCCGCCGACTTCGAAATACCGGTGCAGTATGACATTGTCGGCCAAATAGCTGACATCGATAGGCGCCTCCATAGAGCCTAGCAGTCCGGATTGCGAAAGCACGATCAAAGTTACGACGCCTCGCTGGTTGAGATAAGCGCAGAGTTCATGCATCTGAAGCAGGAGCTGGAGCTCTCCGCTCATGGCATTCAGGAAACCGTTGAGGCTGTCGATGGCAATGACGCGAGCGCCGTGCTGTTCCACTGCGTCGCGCACTACGGCGGTGAACTCGCCGGGTGAAATCTCGGCGGGATCGAACTGATGGAGCTCTATCCGACCGGAATCGATAAACGGTCCAAGATCCATACCCAACTGGCTGGAACGTGTGAGCAGGGTGTTTCGGCCCTCATCGAAATGGAAGAGAGCAGCGGTCTCACCCCGCTGGGCCGCCGCGAAGAGATAATGGACGGCTACGGAAGATTTGCCGGATCCGGCTGGGCCGGTGAGCAAAGTAGACGTTCCGCGGGGCAGGCCGCCGCCGAGCAGGGCATCGAGCGCGGGAACGTTACTTTTGGCGACGCCGCGGGTCTGCGGAAAGCGGCTTTCGCTCGCGACCAGTCGGGGGAAAACGTGAACGCCTCCGGTTTCGATGGTGTAGTCATGAAAACCCTCGCGAAAGCGCGAGCCGCGCAGTTTTGCCATACGCAAGCGGCGCCGTTCAATACCGTAATCGCGCTCCAGGGGTTCAAGCATGAGGACACCGTGGGCGATGCTCTGGAGCTGAATATCGTGGGGCTCAGAGGTTCGGTCATCGAGCATCAGAACGGTGCAGTTTCTATGCAAAAAGAAGTGCTTCAGAGCGAGAATCTGTCGGCGGTAGCGCAGCGAGCTGCCGGCAAGCAGGCGGATCTCCGAAAGGGAATCGAATACCAGGCGGGCAGGCCGAACCTCTTCGACTTTGTTCAGAACGCCTTGCATGGCGTCGTGAAACTCGACCTCGGACGGGTAAAGAGCTGAATACTCGTTTTCCGGACGAAGGCTCTCCTCGCCTTGGATGTATTCGAACACGGGCACCGCGTCAAGCGACCATCCGTGGGATTCCGCGATACCTTCGAGCTCGTGCTTCGATTCAGAAAGGGTGACGTAGAGAACGGAGTCGCCGCCCCTGGCGCCCTCCAAAAGGAATTGCAGGGCGAGAGTGGTCTTCCCTGTGCCGGGGTTCCCCTCCACCAAGTAAACGTGATTAGCCGGCCAGCCCCCGGCGAGGATATCATCGAGACCGGCGATTCCGGTCGAGACTCTGTTGGAACCGCGGGTAGGCGACTCCGATTTGATCGTCATTTCGGGCGGCAGATGTAAGTGCTCCACTATTGGAAACAGTCAGAAAGACAGGGCTTGCGCACCTGTCCTAGCATACGCAACTTGAAATGTAAGACCGATTAACAAACGTGGGACAGGGCATATAAATGAGGGGCCGGAGCGTTGACTCGCGTCACGGCAACGCGTATAACGGGAAACACTATGAGCACTGTTATTTCGGACTTACCTGCGGGGCAGCCGGAAAGTGTAGCCGACAACCTGGCCGGCATGGGCAGCTTTTTCATCGACCCCGGAGCGGCGGCGCGGCGGATCTTCCGAAAATGGTTTTGGGTGGGTCCGCTGATCGTGTTCTCGATTGTTTCTTCTGTCGCGAGCTACCTGATGCTGCCGATTATCCAGCACGTGATGGAAGTGATGCCCATTCCGGCAGGGGCGGATCCGGGACAGTTCGCGAAGGGAATGGCGATGAGCATGACGATCACACGGATTTCCATGTTTATTACGCCCCTGGTAGCGGCAATCATCTTTCTGATTCAGACAGTGGTCGTTTACGGCTCAAGCAGCGCTATGGGCATAGAGGCAAAATTCAGACCGATTTTTAACCTGGTGGCAGGATGCTCACTGATCCAGTTGCTCTCTTCCATTGCGGCATTGATCATTCTAAAAGCGAAAGGCGACGTGTCGAGCATGGCGGAGTTGCGGCCTGCACTTGGTCTGGATATTTTTATGCCCGAGGGATCCAATAAGTATCTGACGGCTTTTGCGGGGTACTTTTCGGTTTTCGAAATCTGGTGGATTGCGATGATGGTTCTGATTTTCAGCTCGGCTTTCCGCGTCAGTAAAGGGAAAGCTTTCGCCGCTATAGCCCCTTGGGTCTGTATCAGCCTGGCATTTCGAGTCGGTTCGGCGATGCTGCAGAGAAGCTGAGGATTTTGGTTCTTGGGGGGCACCAGAGCGATTACAATGGAAACATCAGATCCACGGTAAGGAGGCTGCGTGTTACGATCGATCGGCCCGACTGAACTTCTGATTATCCTCATCGTCGCGGCGCTCCTGTTTGGCGGCAAAAAGATACCGGAGTTGGCGAAGGGACTCGGCGAAGGAATCAGAAACTTCAAAGGTGCATTGAAGAACGAAGAAGAATCCAAAGACGAAAGCAAAAAGGGCTAGCGTTTCGCCTTGAGGACCGGGGAAGCCGCCCCGCGACCGAGTTGCGCGGGGCTAGTTCCTCTGTTTTGCGGGCGGCTCCTACTTGGCAGCAACTTTCTTCGGCGGAACGATTGCGTCCTTCACCGATTTCGCTACGCGGAACTTCACGACCTTCTTGGCCGGGATCTTGATTGCTTCACCGGTGGCAGGGTTACGGCCCGTGCGAGCTTTCCGCTCCGCGCGCACCAATCGCCCGATGCCCGGAAGAACGAAGACTCCGTTCTTCTTTGTCTCGCGAACGGCGAGTTCGGCGAGGGATTCCATGAAGTGCTTGGCAACCCGGTTATTGATGCCGGTAGTCTCCGCCAGTTCCCGTACGATTGCGGTCTGCGTCATTCGTTTTACTTCAGCCATTCAGACTCCTAACTGTTTTGCTGGATTGAGAAGGGCCCGCCAGAACATCCCTTGTGTGATCAAACATTATAAGGACGAAATGTTTCGGAGCCCTTCTGGTCAACTCGATGATACGGGACTGGGAAGGCATTGTAAAGCGAAAATCGTAAGAAAACGGGCCTTTTTTCGAGGTCGGAGGCCGAAACAACCCCAAAAACACTCGGAAAATCGTATTTCAGCAGCACGGCGGCGCCTGTCCGGGCCGCTTTCTCTTGAGCGTCTTTATAGCGTGCATTCGAAGAACACACGACGCATCGAGTCGAAAGCAGAAGCCGTCCCGGTTCAGATCCAGGAAAGCGGGCGCAAGAACTGAGGGGCTCCAGCTTCCAGTCCCTCCATGAGAAGCGCAGGGCGCAAGCTCGAGCTGCGATGAGATGGCGTGCTGAGTGAAGGATGCAAGGCCGGCTCTTAATGACCGCTGACACCATGGCAGCTGCCCACAATCCGATGCTTCTATAACGATGCGGCACGCTTGGCGGAGCACGAAACGCTTAGCTAACCCTACCTAATCAGATCTGCTCATGCGCGAGTCTGAAGGTGAGACCGATAACGCGCAAGCGCATCGAGACGCCTGGCGGAAGGCGCTGGGTTATTGGCAATACAATTGCCACTCGTCGGTCGAGCAGTTTCCGCAATTCATCTGGACTCGAACCCGTTTTCGAAAGATCGAAGCAGGAGTGCAGGCTAATGCGACAGCACTCCTGCCCACCGCGCGTCCGCGTGGCCTTACCGGTTTTACTGTGCCGCCATCGAAGTTGATGCAAACACGAATAACGCCTGCCCCCCAGGCTTACCGAGCGGCGTAATCGTGACATTGGCGAGTCCGTAGGAGGGAAGAATCGAGGCTATCGAGACGACGCGAGTTTCTCCATCCTTCAATCCAGCTATTTCAAGATGGGAGCCGATCGGTCCCTCAATCTGAACGTTCTTCAAGCCCGGAGAGCGGTTCACTACCGTCAAGACTCCTTCACTCGCGTCAACAGAGACCGTGAAAGGCGCGGGCTCGCCCGCTTGCCTGGAACCATCGACATAACACGGGTCGATATGCGAAATGTTGCCCGCCTCATCCGTCAATTGGAATCCGACGTACGAGGACCAGCCGCTCTCGGTGACGCTGAAGCTGACCGGACTGGTTGTTCCTACCGTGAACTTGGGAATGGACACGGTCGCGTTCACCAGTTCTACCGGGAGGATCGATTGCAAGCCCGATCCCGTATCCTGGGCCGTGAACGTTATCGTATAAGACGATCCGCTCCCTGTGTAGGTGCAGCAGGTCCAGGTTGGAGGCGTCTTATCAAGAGATGGCGAATTCAGATAGTTGCTGATCAGATAGACATGACGAGAAGCTCCAGTGAAGGCATCAGAGAATCCGCCAGCGACCGACGTGATAGTACGGTTTTCAAACATGACTGTAACGGCTGTGCCAGCCCGGAGTCCCTGCACTGAAAAGTTCGCCTGTATATTGGACACGTTGCCGGAAAGAAGCGGATTGACAGTCAGAAGGTAAAACGCGTCCGTCGCCGGGTCGTAACGCGCCATAGTCCCGATACCTGCTGTAGCAGTGACCGAGCTGTCGTATTTGGTTCCAAAAATGGCTGACTTCAGCGTGTTCAATTCCGTAAAAACCTGTTTCGTCGCCGCCATTTTGTTGCCGTCGGCTTTGAACCCATCCCAATCGAAGTAGTGAATGCCCGTCACACCATTGATGATGGCCCAGTAAGCTTTAGGGACGATGAGGGTAGCATCTATAGCATCCTGATAAAGCCAAATTGGCTGTGGCTTGTTGGTATTGAAGACGCTTACAGCATTCACCACGCTGTCGAAATCCGAGCCATAGGGTTCTGCCATCCAGAAGTCAGCCGAAGCGGCGTATGGCTGGAGGTTATCCGCCGCGTAGTAACCGGCGTGCTGGGAATTGAACGTTAGCGGCAAAGAGGTGGCCGTTTTAGCGTAAGTGTATTCGGCGCCGAGGGTGGTGGGTGGGATGTAGTTGAACGAAATTTCTATCTCGTCGGGCTCATCGGCGAGGCTCCAGCCCAGCACCGCCAGATGAGGGGCGAAGGTCTGGACCGCGGGTGTGAAGACGGGCGGCGCCATCAGCCGCGCGGTGGTAGTGGAATCCGGAATGAAATTCATTCCGAGGTTGTAGAGTCGGTCCAGGTAATCGGGTTGCCCCGTGTTGAAGCAACTCGCGGGGCCGTTGCTTCCGAAGCCGTTGATGGTGTTCGCGCCGTTTGCCGCGGCCTGAGGGAGGTCACTGTACTCGACGCCAGTGTAGCCGAGAGAGAGATAGGGCTTGCCGTCCACCATGAAGTTTTGGCCGGAGATACCGACCGAACGTAAACCCGGGTGCTGTATGACGTGGGCCGGAGCGGTCCCGTCGGTATAGGTTACTGCCACATCGTCGACGTGAAGCCAGGAAACGTCCGCATTGAAAATGTAGAAGAAGAACGTCGTCGCCGCCGGATCAGTCTGAAAGGTGAGGGTGTTAGGCGCCCAGTTTCCATTACACGTCAGAGTCTGCCCCACGTTCCCTGTTGCCGTATCGGGAACATAGACGAAATCGTACGTATTGGCGGGGCATTTCGAGTACAGGGTGATCTTGTAGGATTGGCCCGGAGTGGTGATGGGTATGTTGTCTGAATAAATTGCCGCTCTCATGCAGTCCGTTCCTTTGCACGCGATTTCGAGGGAGTAGGCCCCGGAATGCGCATCGCTGGACAGGGCGAATTTATAGTCGCCCTTGTAATCCTGGTAGGTATAGCTCCAGATCCAGTCTTGGTAGCACATCAAGCCTGTTTCGAAACCGCCGTTATTCAGAATATTGGATTGAGCAGCGGAATTGACTACTGTCATTAGGGCCAACGACAGCACCGTAGATTTCCGATCCATTCTTTAAATCCTCCTAATTTTTTTTAATCCTGCTAATTACGAACGGACTGTCCGCCTGCATTTAGCAGGGATCTAGTATAAGTACGATTTGCGTAGGAATACTAGGCCTCATTTGGTGCACAAAGCACCAAAAATGCCCGCATTATCTGGGCAGTGGCGAAGGATTTCCGAAACGAAAGGGGATATCGGCGTGTGTTGGTCCGCAGCTTGCTTTGCCTCATTCAAGGGCAGAATGAAGGCCGCAGCCGGCGCAAGCGGGCGCCAAACTCGAGGTCCGGTGAAATGGCGGGCTGAATGAACGATATAAAAGTCGGCTCTTACCAACGGACTGGCAAGATTGCAGCTGCTCACGATGCGGAGCGCGAAACGCTTGGCTATGAACGCTACAGAATTGGAT
>JAFAUR010001116.1 GCA_019243205.1 Acidobacteriaceae bacterium
TACTCCGGTGGGCGAAACAAACTGCCCCCGCTTGGTCAGCTCGTTGGCCACCCGAACTTGGCCGAAAGCAGGATTCTCAATCGCCATCTCGACCACGGCGTGCTCGATTTCCGGCGCCATCCGGTTCTTCACAACCGGCTTGCGCCGCCTGATCTCCTTCAGCGCCAGTTCACCGCCCTTCTCATACAGCTCCTTGAAGCGATAAAAACTCTCGCGCGAGTATCCCATCACTTTGCAGGCCTCTGACACACTGCCGAGCATCTCGGCCAGCTTCAACAGCCCTACTTTGTTCTTGCTGATCTTCTGATCTGTGTTCACCTGACATTCTCCTTCCCTTTGTTTTGAACAATTTACAGAAAACGTCAGATCAAGTTGAGACTAGAACAAGTCAAGGCTGTCCGCCTGATAGGATCTTCGTTAGAGTGCTGGTGGACAAGGTCGCCGTAGACAAGCTCTATCATGTGTCGGTCACGTTCGACGTGCCCGGAACCAGGATTGCCACGAAAGACCAAAGCGAAGCGGTCGCATCGCATCGGCAATCCGCCGTTTTTGCAGAACTTGATCGGCAACTCGAAGAATATCTCGCCAACGGTGCCCTCCGCAGGTCGCGTCGCCGCGAATCGACGAGACAAGAGTCGTTGTTGTCCAGAGGGTAGCCACTTACCGAGCGCTGCTTTACATCGAAAAGTAGCGCCGCAACTGCTGCTCTCCATAGTTGCGTGTAACTGATGAGTGTCAAACAAGTCTGCGAAGCAACAGAAGAAAACACATTCGCGGCGCATCACAGATACGTCCTCGTGATTTAAATACACTCAGTCTGAATTAGCGGAGACCAACGGCCGCTGATGATGTGTCGAATCCTTGAGACCACGTTCTAAGCCGCAATCCAAGTCCGACCAGCATCCCTCCGAAGATCAGCGCATAAACGCCCAGCCAGATCGCTAGCACTAGCGCACCTGCGAGAGGCGAGAGCGAAAGCAAAACGCCAAAAACGACAGAGGCGATACCACCAAGTATCAGCAGCCATTCACCTTTGATGTACTTGCGCAGTTTCACTGCCGCGGCAATCTCAAAAATTCCGGTTACGATAGCCCATGCCGCGACTATGAAGACTAACGCGAGAGCCGTAATCGCCGGCCACGCGAACGTCAATATGCCAGCGATGATTCCGAAAATACCTTCGAACACTAAAGCGCCCCAGCGCTCATGGGCCCTAGACGCGCGAAAGGCGCCTACCATGTTGAAAATGCCGTCAATCAACGAGTAGGCGCCGAATAGGATCACCAGCGCGCCTAATGTGATCCCCGGCAAGGCCAGCGTAATAATTCCCAACAAAATCGCAACCAAGCCCCGAAGTACCAGTGACCACCAGTTGGTTGCAAGTGCGATTGTCGTAGAAGTCATAGAGATCTCCCTTTCTTTCCGACCTGTAAGCAGACCAGGAAACTCAAATCCAGTGGAACGCTGGTTCCGGCACGCTCCTAAGCAGCGTTCGCCGCAGCAGCCGAGCCAGTTTGAATCGGGATCTGCTTGCGTTGACTCTTCTCCTCAGGCACAGGCACAGTCACTTCGAGAACGCCATTGTCGAACTTGGCCTGCGCCTGGTCAGCATTGGCTCCCTCGGGCAATGGGATGACGCGGTGAAAGCGACCATACCGGATCTCTGTCCGATGCACACCACCTTTATCTTCCTCGCGCTGAACTTTTCGCTCACCTTGCAGAACCAAGGCGTCATTTTCGATCTCGATCTTCACGTCCTCCGGTTTTACTCCGGGCAGTTCGGCACGAATCATGTAATTGCCTTCACGTTGGGAGACCTCAACGGCCGGCGCCCATAAGATGTCGCCGGCATTTTGGCGCTCCTGTCCCCCATCGCCGAAAACGCGGTCCATTTCCTCCGTCATTCTCCTCATCAATGAAAACGGGTTCATACGGAAGAAATCCATAGGTGTAATAAAGCTGACCGGAAGAGCCGCGCGCCGGGCCAGAGTTCCTTGCTGGGAACCGCGTGCCCCCTCGTTTCCTTGTGGCTGCTCGTTTTGCTTTTCGTCGGTTTTCGTCTGTTGCGTTGCCATGCGTATCCTTTCTAGTTAGGCGTTTCTTAGCACCTGATGGGCTATTGAGCACCTCACATGCCACGCGACGAACTCCCCATTGCGTCGGTCCGTCTTTTCTTATGAACGACCGAGGATGATTAAGTTGTTCTTCAGCTCACCCTCCATGTCGATTGCTGGAATGCCATCGTCTACGTATCGACTTGCCGGCCGGAAGCACCGGGAGTTTTACAGCATCGGCAATTCGCGGGGCGGGGGGCCGAGCGGGAACGCCTTTTCGATTCGTGCGATTTCCTCATTGCTTAGCTGCACGTTCGCGGCGCCGGCATTTTCGGCGGCGTGCTCGGGACTGGTAGCTTTAGCGATAGCGAAGACGCTGTGCCGGCGGACGAGGAACCGGAGTGCGACCTGACGAGGCGTAGCGTCATGCGAGGCGGCGATTTCCTTCAATACACGGCCTGCCGGTGTCCGTGTGCTCGGGAATTGCCCGTGACCGAACGGGCTATATGCAACGACGGCCAATCCGTGCTTCTCGCACCACGGGATAACGGCGTGCTCGATCGCGCGTTCTTGTAAGTGATAGAGGACCTGATCGCAGGCCGGATGGCCGCTGTCGGCGACCGCGTTGACTTCTCTCATATCAGCAACGTCGAAGTTACTCACACCCCAGGAGAGAATTTTGCCGTCGCTCCGAAGCTGCTCAAAAGCCCCAATTGTGTCCTCAAGCGGGTGATTACCACGCCAATGCAGGAGATAGCAGTCCAGCCGGTCGGTTTGAAGACGACCCAGCGATCGCTCGCACGCCGCTACCGTCCCGCTTCGAGACGCATTCTCGGGAAGAACCTTCGAAACCAGGAAGACCTCATCGCGCCGGCCAACGATTGCTTCCGCGATCCACTCCTCGGCGCTGCCGGATAAGTACATCTCCGCGGTATCGATATGCGCCATTCCAAGGTCGAGACCTCGCCGTAAAGCCGCAACGGCAGATGCCCGATC
>JAFAUR010001125.1 GCA_019243205.1 Acidobacteriaceae bacterium
CGTATTCTGCCGCTTGTCGCTCATGAATCGCGCTGCTTACTGGCCGGTCCTATTAACCCCTTTGCGGGGACCGTTCGGGCCTTCATCACCTGCGTGATTACTACGCCCTCTGCTGACTTCTGCGGCGCGGTCAGAAACGATCGCTCGCTTCTCAGTTCTGAATCCAGGACACACCGCAGATCTCCCGAGGTAAGTTCGATCGCCTTCCGCACGCAACCGCCGGATTTACAACCAGTGCCCTTGATGGATATGGACTTCGTTGTCACATGCCAACTCGTCCCGCACCGCATGCCTCGTATCCGGTTCTTGTACATGGGCTCGTACGTTTGCTCCACGGTTCCTTCAGACCCCAGCTCACGATGACGCCCTTGCGCTTCGCTATCACTTCACCTCCATCAGGTTGTGAAAAGGACTTTCACCTTCGAGCTCTCCAACATGCTCGGCACACACGAAAAAGGCCTCCGATTGGAGGAGCCAACCGGAGGCCTTGACTGCTTATTACTTAACTGCTTGATTGATGTTGCTGGTTAGGCGCGACGCGCTTTGCGGCGGGCGACCAATCCGGCACCCAACAGACCCACACCCATTAGGAACAGCGAACCGGGCTCCGGAACGGCTGGACTCAGGCTAAACGTCGCGGAGTACGGAGTCGTGATCGGAAGAGCGCTGGCAAGTGCATTCACGTCAGTGATGCCGTTGAAGGTGGCCGAGAAAGTCCCGGTGTAATTCGTAGTTGTGTTGGTCGTTGTGTTGAGGACGTAGCCATCCACATTGAACTGTGCCACCAAGCCGTTTGAAGTCTGAGTGATAATGAACGGGGTTGCGTCGAAGTTACCAGCCAGAAGGGCCGTCAGGAAGAACTGCTCCGTGCCAAGATTCAAGAACGGAACACCGGGTGTATAGGGATTGGTGAACTGCGGGGGACGAATCGGGTTGATTGCCAAGCTGAGACTTTGAATCTGTGCAGTCTGCCCCGGCGTAACACCTGGGAGGGCGCCACTGGTTTCAGAAACTACAGCCTGACCAAAGCCGGGAGCTGGCGTATACGCGCCACCGAAGCCATTTTGAAAAAAGATAAAGTTGGGTCCAACCTCAGCATTTCCGACTCCATTGATGCCGAGATCGATGGTTGATCCAAACGATGGTATGGAGGCGAGGGCCCCGAGCACCACCGTGAGGACAAGACGTTTGCTTAACATCATCGATATCCTCCGTAAGGGTAAACGGATAACATGCCGTACTATTCCTCCTCATTGTCCGAAAATAATGCCCTGCTGGCAACCGAAATTTTCGTTATCGGTACTATCGGGGAATCTTGGCGAGAGCGAAGTACTGCGTAAAATATACCTATAAATGAAACACTTACGAGAACGGTAGCCGCGTTCCCCGAAAGCATTGGAAGCGACAGGTTGCCGAAGTTTAACGAAGGAGAAACATTTTATGGCGCACTTCGGACTCCTCTGCCCGCCTGCAACGAGCCATGTAACAGGTCTGTCATCAGTTGGGCGAGCGCTGATTTCGAGAGGGCATCGCGCAACCCTTTTCAATATTCTTGATGTCGAAAAGCTAGCCAAATCCGAAGGTCTCGAGTTTGTCCCACTTGGAATTGAGAAGCACCCGCTAGGGTCTTTCCGAGCATTTTCCGAGAAAATCGCCCAGCTTAAAGGAATCCAGGCGCTACGATTTGGTTTGCGGCCCGCCCTAGCGGAGATAGAAATGCTGCTCACAGAGGCCCCTGACGCGCTCCGCGCGGCTAATGTGGACGTGCTCTTATGCGACCAGGGTCAACCCACCGGATCGACCATTGCGGAACTCCTGGGGATCCCGTTCTTAACTATTTGCAACGCCTCGCCAGCCAATCGCGAACCCTGTGTTCCGCCGACAATCACGCACTGGATGTACGGCTGCAGCTTCCGTGCGAAACTGCGCAACGAACTCGCTTACGAGCTGTTTTCGATTCTCGTCACGCCCCTGAGGCGAAAGATAAACGTATTTCGGAGCGAACACGGGCTGGCTCCGATCCGATCGCTCGATGACACGTTCTCACCGCTAGCGCAAATCTCGCAGCAGAGCCGTGAATTTGATTTCCCGCACCATGGTCTCCCCGCTCACTTTCACCACATCGGGCTGTTCCATCGACCTGGTTCATCAAACACGAGCTTCCCCTACGAGCGGCTCAATGGGAAACCCCTCGTTTTTGCCAGTTTCGGGACAATTCTGTGCGACAAACCCGAGATTTTCGAGATGCTGGCCCAAGCTTGCCATGAACTCGATACTCAATTGGTCATCACCCTAGGAGGACGAGGGAGGATAGAACAGTACCAATGCCTCCCGGGTAATCCAATCGTGGTTAATTACGCTCCGCAGCTCGAAGTTCTCAAACATACGAGTTTGACCGTGTGCCACGCCGGCACTAATACCGTACTGGAGTCGCTACAGGCGGGTGTACCGGTTGTGACTGTTCCGGTTTGGGCTGATCAGCCGGGTGTGGCTGCCCGGCTTGTCTATTCGGGTGCTGGTGAAAGATTGATGCTCGGTCAGCTCAGTTGCGACCGCTTTCGAGAAGTGTGTGGAAAGGTACTCCGGGAACCGAAATACCGGCAGCGCGCACTCGCGATAGGCGAATCCATCCGCAACGCAGGAGGTGAGGAGCGCGCAGCCGATATCATCGAGAACTGCCTTCAAAGCACGGATTCAATAATTTCGACTGCCCGTACGGCGCCCCCGGCCTGAGCGATTGAGCTCTTCACTTGCGAAGCGTTTTCTAAATAGCTTGGATCGTTAAGTACCCTGCTGATGATCTCACGCAGATTGCCCGCGTTCAGTCGTTTAAGACTGACCACCTCGCCGACTCCTGTGAATCGAATGCGGCTCGCGATCGCAGGCTGCTCATA
>JAFAUR010000549.1 GCA_019243205.1 Acidobacteriaceae bacterium
TAAAACGGCATGATAGCGCGGCTTTGAATCCCGCCGCTCAGAATAGTCATAACAATCACGATCACTCCCATTCCGCCCACGTACACCAAACTTGCCTGCTGCATGAAGCCGCGTTGAAGCAAGACCCATGCCGCAAAAAAGGTTACGGGCAACATCACGTCGATCGGGAGGCTTAAAGTCTTACGAACAACAACAAACGGAAGAATAACTGCGATGTTAAACAGCATCCAGATCGAGCTTCCGATAAGAAGGACGTGCAGAACCCTCGCGGTGGGATCATCGGCGAGAGGTCCACGCAGGCGAAAAGCATGGCGGGCACTCCAGATGAATTGAACAACCTCGTTCATCCGCGTACTCACAGTCTCCGGCGCATACCTGGCTGAACTTTCAGGATAGGCCGGATTCGCGGCGTCTCTCTTACCGTGCATTTCAGGCTCGTGGTACATCTCTATCCGCGTCGTGAACTGACGGACTGGAGAAAACCTGCGCCTTTTTCTGCAGGGATGCACCAAGCATGGCATTCAGGGATGAGGCGCGCGATACTGTACGTCACCTTGCTTTCGTGGTCGTTCCTGGAATCGCTTGTGTGTCCGCTCACGGCCCAAGCCACTCTAGGCGCGGCGGCGGTGACCGGTACTGTCCGCGATCAGCAAGGTTCGCCAGTGCCGGACGCGAGAATCACCCTGACCGACGACTCCAAAGGCATGAGTCACGAGTCGTCCTCCGACTCCAGTGGCGAGTTTCTGTTTCCTGCGATTGGCGCCGGCACTTATACAGTTCGAATTGAGAAAACAGGTTTTAGCGCTTACCTGGTAAATAATCTCGCAGTGGACGTCGGCCAGCGCGCGGCTCTGAATATTTCCCTGCGGGTGGGACAAATCCGAACATCCATAACAGTGTCCGCTGCTGATGCAGTAATGCTTGATACGCAGTCGAACACTATCGGTACAGTAATCGATCCTGCGCGGGTCGTCGACCTGCCGCTGAACGGGCGGAACTTTCTTCAACTGGGTCTGCTCGCCGGGGGCGCACTCGAAGTTGCTGCTGCTAGCAATGTATTTTCGGCAAATGTGGGGCAGCCCTGGCGGACGATCGTGCTCCCTGGGACCATGCCTTATTCGGTGAGCTACTCTCTCGATGGGATACCCATCCGAGGGTCGAGGGACGGTGAGCTTGCTCTGAATGTCTCCCTCGGTGCCATTGAAGAATTCAAGGTTCAAGAAGGTTTTCTGATGCCGGATCAGGGTCCGAACTCAGGAGTAGTGATTATTGCAACCAAAAGCGGCGGGAACCAGTTCCATGGCGAAGCGTTCGAATTTCTTCGAAACAGCGATATGGATGCCCGCAGCTTTTTCGCGTTGGGGGCAGAGGATCTGAAACAGAATCAGTTCGGTTTCGCGCTCGGTGGACCGGTGTGGAAGGACCGCATCTGGTTTCACGGTTTTTATGAGGGGCTTCGCCAGATTACCGGATTTGCGTCAGCCGGGTACAGCCCGACCGCGGCCATGTTCGGCGGCAATTTCACCTCGACCGGTGTCCCGGTTTACGATCCGGGAACATACTCCGCAGAAACACGCACGCGGCAGCCGTTCGCAGGTAATGCGATTCCGTCCAGCCGAATCAATCCGGTGTCGACGAATTTGTCGCAGTATTATCTTCCTGGCGCCAGCTTGACAAGCCGGCCGAGTAACGTTTACGGCACTCCGCGGAATACGCTGAACGACGATCAGGGCGGTGTTCGTGTGGACGCGGCAATCAGCAACCGTCAACAATTATTCGGCGAGATATTCCGGCAGAATTCTCCAGCAGACCAGCCGGGGCTGTACCCCATCAGCGGTTTGCTGTACTCCGCAGTCGCGGATCTGGGAATGTTACAGCACTCTTATAAATTGAGCCCCCATGCGGTGAACACCACCCGGGTCGCATTTGTGCGTGCAATCTCCGTTGGAGGCAACGAAGCACAAACCCCTATCCTCACAGGTATTAAGAACACCTTCGACAACCGCGGAATCATCGCTATCAACTTGCAGGGATATTCGTCCTTCGGGAGGTCCAACGGAGAGGTTGGAAACCGCGACAATACGTGGCGTGTCGACGATGGGTTTAACTACATCGCGGGAACCCATAGCGTTAAACTCGGCGCCGGCCTCAGTTACCGGCGCGGGTGGCACTCGAACGCAAATGCAAACGCACGTGGCACGTTAAGCTTTCAACCAACGTTTACAGCACAATTGATCCGAAATGCACAAGGTCAACTCGTATCGCAGGCGAGCACGGGCAGCTCGTGGGCTGATTTCCTGCTTGGATTGCCAACCAGCGGCACTCTGTCCGGGTTGCCGGAAGTGCAGTATCGAGCGACCGAGTTCCTGCCCTTCGTACAGGACACCTGGAAAGTCACACCGAATCTGACAGTGAACTATGGAGTTCTGTGGTACGTGGAGACACCTCCAAACCCCCAGGGCGCGATCCGGAACGCGGTTCGCGGGTTTGATTTCCAAACGGGGCTGGTGACTTATGCGGCTCTGGGGCAAGTCAACCCAAAAGCCTTTGGAACTGATTGGAACAATTTCGCGCCGCGCGCCGGAATTGCATGGAAACCCGGGCTGTTGAAGAATACGGTTCTCAGAGCCTCGGCTGGAACTTACTATTCGGAGTTTCCCTGGTTTGGTTCGCAGGAAGCTATCGGGCTCGGCTCACCGATTGGCACGGGACAGGGCTTCACAAATGCACCGGCCAATCCGATACCCCAATACGAGTTCGGCAAGAGTGTATTCCCGCCGCTTGGTACGGTGTCTGTGAATGCAACTTATGCTGCCAACCTGCCTACCGGCACGCTCGTAACGGCGATCAACCCGGCGCTTCGAACGGCGTATGTCAACCAGTGGAACGCGTCGCTTCAGCGACTGCTTGCTCGCAGCGATTCTCTCGAGCTGTCCTATCTAGGTTCGAGTGGTCACCGGCTGCTCGCGCTGGCTGATCTGAATCAGTGCCGCCCGGATGCAACTCTGTATTGCAATCCCGCGACGAAGCCTTGGCCTCGATACGGCCTGCTCGGTTGGCTGGATAGCAGCGGCAATTCATCGTACGACGCGCTTATCGGGAAGTATCAACATCGGACCACGCATGGCCTCAATCTGCTGTTTGAATATACTTTCGGCAAGGCTTTAACAGACGCGTGGCAGTTCAGCATACTTCCTTCGGCGCAAATCACGGATTGCCGCAGTTGCGACAAGGGCCCCGCCACCTTCGACGTCCGCCAACGAGCGATAGCGAGTGCAGTTTGGGAAATCCCATTCGGACGCGGCCAGCGGTACGGGTCGAGCATCTCGCGGACGGCAAACTTCGCGCTGGGCGGCTGGATGCTCACCGGCATCGTGACGTTTTCAAGCGGTGAGCCCGTTTACCTGACCGCCCCCAATACAACCGGCGGCCTGTATGTCACTCCGATTCCTAATCGCGTTTGCAACGGGAACAGCAGCGCTTTCTCCAAGGATGTCCGCAGCAATGGATTTTTGTGGTTTGATCCATCCTGCTTTCTCGTGCCTCCCGTGGGCTATTTTGGCAACAGCGGCCGCACTGTTCTAAATGGTCCGGGCATTAACAACTGGGATCTCGGGGCGCAAAAATTGATTCCTCTCGGCTTCGAATCCAGCGAATTGGTGGTCCGGCTTGAAATGTTCAACGCCTGGAATCACACACAATTTCAGCCGCCTGATGGGAACGCCGGCGACGGACCAAATTTTGGTCGCATCTCTGCGAGCCGTCCTCCGCGGCTAATCCAAATCGCAATGAAACTAACCTTTTGAGAAAGAACCGGCACGGCATAAGTCGTCGCTCGTGTTCCGGACGGGTGTTCCTGTGTTCACAACCGGCTCTTGGTCACGGTTTGGTTTCCTTTCGTATCATCAGCGTCCATCCGCTCCACCGACTAAAAAGCCGCCTATGCAGCAACTTCAGTCAGAGCTTCCTGATTTCGCCCGGCGGAGCGGTACGGTAACGGTCACCTCCGTGCCGCCACCGGGCCGGGTCCGCACCGTCAGACGGCCACCTGCTCGCTCGGCGCGCTCGCGCATTCCCGTCAATCCGAAATGTTCCGGACGTCCCTTCGAAATCAGATCGGGCGTTATGCCACAGCCGTCATCGCGTACAACAAGGCGCATAGCGTGATCGGAATAGAACAAACCGACTTCGATTGAATTCGCACGGGCATGGTGAAACGCATTCGTGATGGCTTCCCGTCCAATGTAGTCTAGTTCGTACCGAATCAAGGAATGTAGCGGACATCGATCACCCTGAATGAAAACCTGAAACCGCGGCAGTTCTCCCGTGCGGAGTTCCATTCCCACACGAGACAACGACTCGATGAGATCCGACGCAGTAGCTGTGGAAGATCGAAGGTTCGCCATAGCGTGCCTTCCACGCGAGATGGCTTGTCTGACCTGATTGCGGACAATGTCCAAGATGGGTTTAGCTGAGTTTTGTTCCTCATTGATGTGATCGTCAAGCAGGTCGAGCTGCAGGCCGACAGCAACCATGTCTTGGATCAACGTATCGTGAAGTTCTTGCGCAATGCGAGTCCGCTCCGCGAGACGGTCTTCGAATCGCTGATTGAGCCGGCTTACGCGGAACCGGTAAGCGGCCACAACCATTGCCGCGATCATGAGGCTCAGACTGCTTCGAAACCACCAGGTTGCCCACCACGGTGGCAGAACCGTGATGGCCAGATTGATACCTTTGCTGTTCCAGATACCGTCGTTGTTCGATGCCTGCACTCTAAATGTGTACTTCCCCGCAGGAAGGTTCGTGTAAGTTGCGGTGCGGCGTCCACTATCCACCTCGTTCCACTGCGTCTCCAGCCCATCGAGCCGGTAGCGATAGCGGTTCATCTCTGGAGCCATGTAACTGAGGGCGGCGAACTCGAGCGTGAAGATGCTTTGACTATGGGTCAACGTAAGCGAATCAGTCGCCCAGATGGAATTGCTGATTGGTGAGTCTCGGCTCTGGCGCACTGGCCTGTTGAACAACAGGAAATTAGTCAATCTAACGGGCGGAACGTAAGAATTCTCGAAAACCTGGTCGGGATAAAAAGCGGTCAGGCCGTTGCTCGAGCTGAAGACCATCTCTCCGCTGGGAGTCTGACAGCTCCCTTCCGCTGCATATAGACCCAGCAAATTGCTGGCTAAGCCGTCCGATTCGGAATAGTTGCGGAAGGTTCGCTTTTCGGGGTCAAACCGGCTGAGTCCCTTGTGCGTGCCGAGCCAGAGACCTCCACCGCGGTCTTCCAGAATCGATTTAATCACGTTATTGGGTAGGCCTTCCTTCGTAGTGAAAACGACCGCGGTTCCGCGATCTCGATCCAGGAGATCGAGCCCATTTTCGGTACCGATCCACAGGCGTCCTCCCCGGTCTTCCCAAATGGCATTCACCTTCTCGTTGCTCAAGCTGTGCGGATCGTCGGGGTTGTGATGATATGTGGTGGCTTGTGCCGTCCTCGGGTCGAAGCGCGTTAGGCCGTCTCCGCCTGCCCATAGCATGCCCTTCGATCTTGGAACAACACGTACACATCCGGATTCGACCGCTCAATCAAGTAAGAAGTGAAACGCCCTGTTGTTGAGTCGAAGCGAGCAAACCCCTCCCCCTGCGTTCCGACCCAGAGCGTCCCTTCCCGGTCCAGCAACAAAGAGACAACAGCGTCGGTGCTCAAGCTGCCAGGGTCTTTGGGGTCGTGCCGATAGGCAAAGAACCGCTCCGTTGCACGATCAAAACGGTCCAAGCCTCCGCCATAGGTACCAAACCAGAGGTTGCCCGATCGGTCTTCCCGAATCGCATCGACTTTGTTGTACGAAAGGCTGTGCGTGTCTTTGGAGTCATGCTTATAAAAGATGAATTCTCCGGTTCTTGGATTGAGCCGGTTTAGTCCGTGTTCCTCGCCGATCCAGATGAACCCGCGGCTGTCTCCCTGTACGGATTGGATCTCATTGTCACGCAGGCTGTTGGGATTGCCGGCCTCATGCTGATACCTCACAAATGACGGCGGCTTTCGCGGGAATCGGCTCAGCCCGCTTCGAGTACCCACCCACATAATTCCTTCGGCATCTTCGTACAGCGCGTGAACTGAATCATGCGGTAGGCTGTTCGGATTGTCGGGCTCATGGCCGTACCGGGTCAGTGTGTTGCGTTCACGGTTGAACTTGAGCAAACCTCGATCTAACGTACACAGCCACAGTCCGCCGTCCGGGTCTTCCACTACAGTGTTCACTCCCGTCGAGCTTTGGCGTGATGGTTCCTCCAAATGGAAGCTATAGCGCGTGAAGTCACCGGTTTGGGGATTCAGTGCGCTTAAGCCGCTTCCATTCGGTGAGGACACCCATAGAACGCCCGATCGATCTTCCAGGATGGATACGACGTAATCGTGACCAATGCTGTTCGGGTTGGCCGGATCATGGACGAAGCGCAGAAACCGGCTTGTAGCCCGGTCCATTCTGTTGAGGCCTCTCTCTGTGCCTACCCAAAGATTGCCCCCGCGATCTTCATAGATGGCGGTGACGATGTCATTGCTCAGGCTGCCCAAATCCTGAGGATCGTGCCTATAGTGGACGAAAGTTCCGCTGGCCCGATCCAGGCGATCCAGGCCGCCGTTCGTACCGACCCACAGTTGGCCGCGACGATCCTGGTAGACACAAACCACATTATTGTTGAGCAAGCTGCCGGGATTGTGAGGCTCATGCGGATAATGTGCAAACGCGTCCCGCTTGGGATCCAGACGGTCGAGGCCGCCGGAGCCGGTTCCGATCCAGAGGTTACCGTCCCGATCCTTATACACAGCCCTGATGGAATCGTCGGCTACGCTATCCGGATTTTCTGGTTGATGCCGGTAAACTGTCACACGATAGCCGTCATATTTGTACAAACCATCCAACGTTCCGAACCACAGGAATCCGTAGTCATCCTGAGCAATGGCGGTTATCCAGCTTCGAAGCGGCTCGCCGTTGACGGAGATAGGAGTGAAGCGAATGTCGTGTTTGTCTATGACCGGAGGCTTTACAACGCTGTCAGTGGCAATCCTTTGTTCTCCCGTGCAGTAAATCGAGGGGACGAACAAGGACAGAATCCCGAACAGTGACAGCGCCATCGTTCGGGGGCGGTTCAAGTACGCTATCGTATCGGCCCAATTCCGCATCGATGCGAGAAGTCGTCCTTCTCGCATCATCGCCCAAATCGAGCTTCGTCGGTCGTGCCTGAAGAATTCTGCTCTGCAGCATCAGGTCGCCGGAGAATGAATCAGTAAGATGACAGAAAACCGAGACAACAACGGGCAGGAAAGTACAGTTACTTGTAAGGGAAAAAGAACATCGGGCGATTGACTACGTAGAAGAGCGTACACGTCTGCGCCCGCAGACGTACGGCGCTGGGTTTATAGTAGCTTCATACGCTCGAGGCCTAGGACTTGCAAAGCTGAAGAACCTCTGCATTTGGTACGCATCACACGAACACCGGTAGAGATTGAGAAAATGGTGTAGGGGATCGAGTTTTGGAAACTCCTGCCGGCAGGGTTGATCAGTTGTTGCGAACTGCCATCGAGCAGAAGCGCCTAATTCGGTTTAGTTACAAGGATAAGCCGCGAGTCATTGAGCCGCACGATTATGGTGTGCACAACGGTTCGGTCAAGCTTTTCGGCTATCAGGTGGCCGGCTTAAGCAGTGAGCCGCTACCGAACTGGCGTTGGGCACTGGTAAACTCAATCTCCGATCTCACTTTGCTGCATCACACATTTCCGGGTCGGCGTGCATCGGCTTCGGGAAAGCACCATAAATGGGATGAGATCTTTATTCGCGTGGAGCCGCCCGAAGAAGATCAACCTTGAAGCAGCGCCGCCCAGCGATGCGGGAGCAGCTGTTCGAGCTTCTGGATCGAGCATGCTGAGATGCGGCCGAGCACATCGCGAAACCAGGTGAAGGAATCGATGCCGTTCAGCTCGCAGGAAGTGACGAAGCTGCGCAGGATGGCCATCGTCCTGCCACCGCGGTCGCTGCCGAGGAAGGTCCAGTTGTTGCGCCCGACAGCGATGCCGCGCAACGAGCGTTCCGTGCGATTGTTATCAATGCCAAGATCGCCGTCTTCGAGATAGCGCGTAAGTGCCGGCCAGTTCTTCAGGATGTAGGCGGCGGCCTGACCCGCATCGCTCTTGGGCAGCAGTTCGGACTGGATGCAAAGCATGTACTCATGCAGTTCATTGACGACCGGCCGCGCCGCCGCCGCGCGCAGCAAACGCAAATCTTCGCCGCAAACGCCCGATTTGCGCGCACGCTTTTCAACCGCATAGACTTGTCCGATGTAGGCCAGCACCGCGCCCATGCGCCCCGGGTCCGTGTCGCGCGCCTGAAATACATGCCGCCGCGCATGCGCCCAACAGCCTACTTCGATCACCTCGCGCTTGGGATCTAGGAAGAATTTGTCGTAAGCCGGATAAGCATCGAGTTGTAAATAACCCTTGTAAGTAGAAAGGAACTTTCCGGCCCGGCGCGTTCGCGTGTTGGTGTGTAATCGTAAACCACCGCCGGATGTTTCCGATCCCCAACATAAGGCCAGAACCTGCCTTTACGGGCGGCTTGCTCTCCTCCGGCATCGCCATGCCGAGCTCTTGCGCAAACAGCCGCGGTTGATCCGCACTCAGCTGTTCACTGCGCGTGCCGGATCTCGCGGCCATCAACTGCTGCACTAAACGATTCGTCTGGTCGAGTTGCTGGATTAG
>JAFAUR010000559.1 GCA_019243205.1 Acidobacteriaceae bacterium
GGAGGGCTTTGGAATCGAGCGGAGGCTCGGGCTCGGTACAATCGCCGGAGGCTAAGATCCGCGAAGGAACGCAGGAACTCCGGGCGGCAGGAGGACGAGCCGCCGAGAAACTCGATGACGCAGGCACTATCGCTCAAACTAAGGCCCGGCTGGCCCAAGCTGTAGGGATGTCATCCATTACAGATGTGCAAGTGAGCCTGGAGGGCAGCACGATCATCCTGAAGGGCTCTGTCCCAACCGAACAGGATAAGAATGAGGCCGAAAAAGCAGCCGCGCAGACTTCCGGCGTGTCTAGAGTGGTGAATCGGTTGCGAATCGCACCGTGACCGACGCTACTCAACCAGATTGATGGTTCCCCTGCAGCTAGCCGAACCACACCTGCAAATGACTTTTTCCACCTTCTTGTCGAACCGGTAGTCCACCGTCAATTCCTCGCCGGCCTGGATATCGCGCAGGCTCATGTAGAGAATGTGACCACGCACGATGCGGGATGTGAGGTTGGGCTCACAGGAGTGATTGATATATTCCGCGCCGGACCCGCCGGCGGCGCCGTCGATTGTCCAATACGGATCGAGCGTGAATAGATACGTGAATTCCCGCTCAAGCGAACGACGTTTCGTCTCTCTCCGGTTGATCTTTTCGCCGCGGTACTCGATCACTTTCCGATTCGCCGGAATGAACTCCTGGGCGTAAACGCCCCAGCGGTGAATCTTCGACTTGGCCAGCGTTATCTGGAAGCAAGCGTAATCCGGATTGATGCACGGCCTGCCGTTCGCTCCTGTCCCGTTACCGTTCTTTGTGCTCGGCATGCTCGATAGCGTAATCGGTTTGTCGCTGAGAAAACCAGTGGAGTTTCTACTGGATCTTGCTCTTGATAACGCCAACCAATTCGCGAACCGCCTCAGCGCTCTTCATGAGGGCAGCTTTTTCGCCGTCCTGCAGCTTGATTTCGTATATCTGCTCGACGCCTTTCTTTCCAAGCTTCACGGGCACGCCGACGAATAGTTCGTTGAGGCCGTATTCGCCATTGAGGTAAACAGCGCAGGGCAGGACCTTCTTTTTGTCCCGGAGAATCGATTCCACCATCTCGACCGTGGATGCAGCCGGGGCATAGTAGGCGCTGCCGGTCTTAAGATACTTCACGATTTCCGCGCCGCCGTCCCGGGTGCGCTGGACGAGGCGTTCGATCGTGGCGCTGTCTGTCAGCTCGGAAAGCGGGATTCCGCTGACGTTGGTGAAGCGGACCAGCGGCACCATCGTGTCCCCGTGACCGCCGAGCACCATTGCCGTGACATTTTCGAAAGAGACGTTCAGCTCTTCGGCGATAAAGGTACGAAAACGCGCGGTGTCGAGGACGCCTGCCATCCCAATGACGCGTTCCCGCGGAAAACCGGAGACCTTAAGCGCGGTCCAGCACATCGCATCAAGAGGATTGGTGACGAGTATAAGGATCGCGTCGGGCGATTGTTTGACCGCTTGCTCCGTCGCGCTCTTGACAACTTCGTAATTGGCCAGTAGTAAGTCGTCACGACTCATGCCCGGCTTCCGAGGAAATCCAGCAGTGATGACGACGATGTCGGATCCGGCGGTCTCTTCATATCCATTGGTGCCGACGATCTTGACGTCGTAGCCTTCAACCGGGGCAGACTCGAGCATGTCGAGACCCTTCCCTTGGGGAACGCCTTCGACGACGTCGACCAATACCACGTCGGCCAGCTCTTTAGCGGCAATCTTCTGAGCGGTATTTGCGCCTACGTTTCCGGCTCCGATGACAGTTACTTTTCTTCGCATTGCAGTGATCAATAAAGAAACCGCAGTATAGCAACCAGACTTATGCGGATTTGGGCAGCCGAACATTGACTATTTCTGCGCGCCAAGAACTTTTCAACGGTTAGGGGTGGGTGTGCGAGTGTACTGCGAGCCCAGACTGCGCACGAGTCTTGCCCAAGTTTATCGATTCGGTATCAATGTCCCAGAAGAGCCTGGACGTGCGCGCAGGCAGCATTGGCCAACCCGTACAGACTGTATCCGCCTTCGAGTACGGAAACAAGTCTCCCATTTGAATATCGATCGGCAAGATCGGTCATCATGTGCGTGAGTTCGAGAAAATCCTCATCGCCCAGCGTGAACTGGCCTAAGGGATCACCCAGCCGGGAATCGAATCCGGCCGAGATGAGG
>JAFAUR010000846.1 GCA_019243205.1 Acidobacteriaceae bacterium
ACCGAAACTGTTGTAAGAAGCGCTTCGGCTGCCATCGAGCGAAACCCAACTCTCGACCGGAGGCGCGTGCCCAGGTGATGCAGGCGCTCAAATTGCATCTCACGCGGAGTTCCAGAACAAGCTCCCAACCCGACTGCTTGCCTCAGAAGTGCTGATGACGCCATGCTGTTACGGCTGAGAATAGTGTTTAAATCCTGTGTTCGCCTGCTGAGCTTGGCATTATACGGCAATCGAGATTGCATGTATTCTCCCTAGAAACGCCAAGTTGCGTGGACAGTGAAGGACGTCGTAGTTGCAGCCGTAAGCGTTCTCAATACTGCATCCGGAGTGCGGAAAGAAACCAGGGTCAGAAAACTGCTTCGCGCTATGGGCCACATAAGATAACGACTGCTCAATGCCTTATTCGCAGTACCAGGCTAACTAGGACTGCGTGGGTCCGCTATCCTACCTTGGTAGGATAGCGGAAATAGGGTGGTGGCTCACGTCGTTTGCGCAAGCGCTGTGATGCGTTTATCGTAGATAGGGGTTTTACGAGGGATCGAGGGACGTAGAATCTTCTGGAGAAGTAATCTCAAGTGTTTCGGCCATTCGTACTAGATCAGGCAAGGAGTCGGCCCGCATCTTTCGCATGAGGCCGCCGCGCTGTTGCTTTACCGTAATCTCTTTGGTTCCGAGTTCCCCCGCGATTTGCTTGTTCAGGCGCCCGGACACGACAAGTGCGAAAATCTGTCGCTCGCGCGCTGACAAAGAACTATACCGCTCCCGCAACGCCCTAATTGCCGACCTTT
The DNA here is from genome assembly GCA_019243205.1 of Acidobacteriaceae bacterium. GTDB lineage: Bacteria > Acidobacteriota > Terriglobia > Bryobacterales > Bryobacteraceae > Bog-105. Next base: position 789 of record JAFAUR010000846.1, read on the forward strand.
GCTTACGCCCCAGCCGATCTGCTTCGAGAGCTCGATCAATGGCATCTCGGAGCTGACGATAACGGAACGGTTTTATGAGGAAATCTTGAGCACCCGACTTAAGGGCACGAACTGACTCGGGAACTTCGGCATATCCACTGATGAAGATAACTGGAAGGTACACGTCACGTCTTGCGAGTTGTTCTTGTAGGTCGAAACCAGTCATTCCCGGTAGCCAAAGATCCAATACGAGGCACCCCGGTTCGTCGGGCAATGAGGTTTGGAGAAATGTCGTTCCAGAGTCGAATGTTTTTACACAAAAGCCATCGGACCGCAGCACACTGTCCAACGACGCTCGAAGCGCGTCGTCATCATCAACAATGTAGATGGTGTGCTGTGGCACTGATGCACGACGCTCTAAACTACTGCCCGGAGAGAAAATTGAAAAGCGGCTCCCGGAGCCGCCTTCCGTACAGATCGTAGCTGACCTCCGTGGGCCTCGATGATCGATCGACTGATTGCCAGACCTATGCCCATGCCCTGGACCTTCGTCGTGAAAAAAGGCTTGAAGAGTTGGTCTGCCCAGGCAAGATCGATACCGATTCCGGAGTCTTTGACGGTCACGAAAGCTTCGGCATAGACATCTTCTTGATTGGATGATTCGATCGTGAGTTCCCGGTACTTGCTCGATTTCATAGCCTCAAGAGCATTCATGATGAGATTTGATATTACCTGTTTCAGTTGGATCGCGTCGCCCCGCACGTTGTAAAGATTGGGCTGCAGTTCGGTTTTTACCCGGATGTTAAAGCGTGTAATCTCGTACTTCAAAAGAGTCAGAACATCCTCGATCACAGAGTTCAGGTTGATTGTTGACAGTTGCGGAAGGCTCTTCGCCATTAATTGCTGAATTCTAGAGACGACCTCGCTTGCCCGAGTCGCTTGCTCGACGATTCGGCCAGCGGCCGTGCGTGCTTCAAGCAGGTTAGGCGCCTCCGAACTGAGCCAGCTGAAGCAAGCCTCCCCGTCGTTGACCAGCGCGCTCAAGGGCTGGTTCACTTCGTGAACGATGGCGGCGCCTATTTCGCCAATCATCGTAATGCGGGCCATGCGCGCCAAGTCTGCTTGTGCCGTGTGTAGTTTCTGTTCGGATTGGAGGCGCTCTGTAATATCAATGATCGTCCCAACGTATTCGTTGAGTTTCCCGGTCTCATCAAAGCAGGGGCGCGCAACGCTTTGAATGTGTCGAACAGTACCATCGGGGCGAACAACTCTGCAACGTGTTTCGAATTCGCGGCGTTCCTTGAAGGACTCTTCCAATTCTTTCTGGGCGAACGGGAGATCATCCGGGTGAATCATACGCAAGGCATCGCCGATCGGAATACGGGAACCATCGGGCTCCAGGCCCATAATCCGATAGTGTTCGTCCGACCACCACAAATCCTTTGTAGACACATTCCACACCCAGCTGCCGGTGTGACTTAGGCGTTGTGCCTCAGCTAGATATTCCCGGGTGCGGTGAAACGCGCTTTCGGCATGCTTCCGCAGTGAGATATCACGGCTGATCGTCGCCAAACCGGTGGGACGCCCGGTTTCGCGTTCGACAACAAGGAAGATCTGCTGCAGCATCGGGATCAGCTCGCCGGTCTTGAAATTTTGAAACAGCATCTCTCCTTCCCACGGTCCGCGCCGTCGAACAAACGGCAGGATCCCGTCGATCAGTAGCTCTCGCTGATGCTCGGCCACGTAGTCGGACAGCGACGTTGTTCGAATCTGATTCTCTGTCTCGAGACCGACAATCTTCCGTCCCCACGAATTCACAATTTCCGGTTTGCCGTCGAGGGAAGCGAACCCGATAAAATCATGGCTGTTTTCTACGATTGCCGCAAGCTTCCGACGCTCTTCATCGGCCCGCCGGTGCTCCGTTACGTCCACTGCCGTTCCGATGAACTCAGCTGAATCCCCGGACGTTGCCGTCCAACGCTGACCCAGCGAATAGATAAATCTCGTTGTTTTGTCGGGAAGCAGAATACGATAATCGATCGCAAAGTGATCGCTTTGCAGAAAAGCACGGTTCAATGAATCATGCACGAAATCTCGATCTTCGGGATGTACAATCGACAGGAACGTCTCATAAGTCGGATTTGGGTGATCAGGGCCTAAACCGAAGATCCGACAGTGTTCCGCGGACCATGAAAGCTCTCTAGTGGACGCATTCCAAACGCAACTGCCGGTCCTTGTGAGCCTCTGTGCCTCGGCTAGACAAGCCTCACTCCTTTGAAGTGAGCGTTTGCTGATTATTAGCTGCCTCGTAAGCTCGGTGAGACTGGCCTCATGAGAGTCAAGTTCCTGCTGGAGCGCATCCCGGCTGCGCTTCAAGGCAAACAGGTTGCGTACTCGAGCGAGTAACTCGCGGGACTGAAAGGGTTTGACAAGGTACTCATCAGCTCCCGCCTCGAGACTTTGAATTCTTGCCTCGTCGCCAGCTCGAGCGGAAATGAGGATAACGCCTATATTTGCAGTCCGCGAATCCTGTCGAAGCGCCTTTAGAAGATCTATTCCATTCATGCGCGGCATCATGACGTCCGATAACACGATGTCCGGTTGGTTTTCTCTGACGACGTCCATTGCAGCTTGACCATCGCCCACAGCTTGGACCTCAAACTCCTCTTTCAAGATATGGACGATGTAATCTCTCATATCGGCGTTGTCATCCGCCAGGAGTACTCGCCCGCGGCATTCCGGCAGCGTGCGGCAAGGGTCGTTTGACTGGAAGCCAACTGAATTCGGATCGATGTTCCACGTTGGTTGCCTGGATCCCCACTGCAGAGCTTCCGTAACGTATGCGGCGCCTGCCGCTGTGATGAACGGCTGTGTGACGTGTGTGCCGAGACGATCTGGCGCAAGATGAGCCCGGCCCAACGGGATTGACACTATGAACACGCTTCCTTCTCCCACCCCGCTCGCCGCTCGGACAGTACCGTGATGAAGCTGCACCAGTTCCTTGACCAGAGCGAGGCCAATCCCCGTTCCTTCGAACGTGCGCCCTCTCGCTCCTTCAACCCTGTGAAAGCGCTCAAACAGGTACGGAATTTCCTCCTTAGGGATGCCCGTGCCGGTATCACTCACCCGAAGCTCCACTTGGGTGTCTACTTGAACCAGATCCAATCCAATGTTGCCTGTGAACGTAAACTTTAGAGCATTCGAGAGAAGATTGAGTACAATCTTCTCCCACATTCCGCGGTCCACATAGACAGCACCGGCGAGTGGCGGGCAGTTCACTATGAAATCAAGCCCTGCGTTCTCAATGGCAGATCGGAAGAAACTACAAAGCTCGGCGGTGAAGCTGGCAAGATTTGTCAGCTCGTGACGGGCGGTCATCCGACCGGCCTCAATCCGGGAGAAATCAAGCAGTGTGTTGACCAGCTTCAGCATCCGCTCGCTATTCCGGTTTACGAGTTCCAGCTTTCCGCGAACATCCGCGGGTAACTCTCCCGATCCTCTTGCCAGCACTTCCTGAATAGGACCAAGCATCAGGGTAAGGGGTGTTCGGAATTCATGACTCACATTGCTGAAAAACGCAGTTTTCGCCTCGTCTAATTTAGTGAGTGCATCTGCTCGCTCCCGCTCATCCTCATAAGCGCGCACGTCTGCTAACCGAGTACCGATATGTTGTGCAACGAGCTCGAAAAACGTGGCGTACTGAACATCGAACGGACGGCGAGGACTAATTCCAGCAATTAAGAGTCCGACTACAGGGCTATGCGGCGAGCCTGCTATGGGAAGAACCAGAGCTCTGCGCACCGGATCGGGCCATTGTTGGCTCTTGAGGTGCGCTCCAGCTCCAGTTGGGGCGACGTCCATTTCTATCGCACACCGAGTGCGGATAACAGGCTCAAACGGCCAACTTGATATTCCTAATTCGTCCCACGGAATCGCGCTAGGAAATGCGTCGCCGTTCGGAAGCACGTCGGCTGTGAGATGAACTCCGTCCTTGTTCAGCAGGTAGATAGCCGCACACGGAACGTCCATGGGGTTCTCGGCTAAAACACTCGCCGCTTGCCTGCATGCGCTTTCCGCCGTACGGCTTTGATCGGTGTGGGCTCCGATTTGACGAAGTGTCGCCAAGCGCCTTGCCGAGATTACTTCTTCCGTGATCTCGGTGCATGGTGTGAATACGCCGTCAACGTGACGCCCATCGCTGGCAAGTATTGGACTATAGGTAAAGCGGACGTGGACTTCCTCGCGGGGAACCTTGCGATTGAAAAAGAACAGGAAGTCGTCTGACCATGTCGCCTCGCCTGTCCGCAGTACATTTTCGAGCATGGGCCCGATCGTATCCCAGATTTCCGGCCAGCACTCACGTCCCGGTCGACCAAGGCAGAAGGGGTGCTTAACTTCACCCAAAAATGACACATACGCATCGTTGTACAGCACCGTGAGCGACTGCCCCCACCAAAGCAGGATGGGAAAGCGGGATGTCAAACAGAGGCTGATCGCAATTCGCAGATTAGGCGGCCAGTTTTGCGGGGCACCTAGATCGGTCTGCAACCAATCGAAGCACCGCATAAGCTCGGCGAGTTGACTTCTGCCAGGGAATATACGCAGCAGATTCGCATCGTCCTCGGACGTAAGACCGCATTCCAACATTATTTAACTCGGCGCGGCAGGTATATTCCTTCTCCATTATGTGCCTCCGCGGGATGGAAAAAGCGGTAAAGTTGAGCTCCGAAGTGCGGAAGCGTTGATTCGCTCTCGTCTACCATTGCTGGGAGTATCGGCGCCGGTAATCCCGACGGCCGCATGGCCCCTTTCAATCGGAGACCTCGCTGTTCCGCAATCTCGCTCTCTCAATCAAAATGCGGCTGACGGTGCAGGCGGCCTCACAGACTATGCTCTTCAAATCAACACGTGACGCCTTTAAGGACCAGCTTGGAACCCGGTAGAAGTGCGGAACAGCATGCTTCGCCAGTTACTTTGCGGTATTAGTCGAGAGATATTGCGAGGAATTCAGCGTCGAACGATGGTGAGCGCATGCTCAGCAGGCGTCTCAAGCAGCTGTCTAATAAGGAGCAGACGATCATGAGCGGCGTTTTGCAGTATTTTGTGTCAGTGCTTTTGCGCGGGTTCGGCAGACTGCAGTTGCCCTCCGCCATTAAGCGTGTCTCACCCGACAAAGCGGTCGGCCGACCTGATGAAACACAGCGGTATGTGTTGTTCCTATTGCCCATTTGGGTGCTCGCAGGGGTGGCCGACTATCTCTGGCACCGCCGGACACACATAGAGACGACGAGTGGAACCGAAGAGAGCATCACGCACGCGCTGATGATTACTGAAATGGCTCCAGCCGTCCTCGCCGCGCTCTTCTTGGAGATCAATGCCGGAGTACTCGCGCTTATCATTGGCTCGTATGTCGCACATGAGGCGACGGTGGCGTGGGACATCTACTTCACTGCGAGTCGCCGGCCCATTCCGCCCGGAGAACAGCACACGCACAGCTACCTGCAGGCAATTCCGTTCTGTCTGGCTTCGTTCGTCGTTTTTACGCATTGGGATCAGGTCCTATCACTCCTCGGAAAGGGGTCGCAACAAGCGCGTTTTGACATAAACCTTAAGCAGCCGGCTCTTCCGCCGCGATATTTAATTCCCTCCCTGCTCGGCTCGGGACTACTTGCGGCGGGATCGCATGCTGAAGAGCTATGGCGCTGCCTGAAAGCTCAACGCGCCGGTCTTACGGGCCGCGACACCCCGGAATGTACTCGCGAACTGTTCGGGCACTCTGCTAAATCCGTTTAGGCGGCC
>JAFAUR010001041.1 GCA_019243205.1 Acidobacteriaceae bacterium
AATATCGGCGAAAGCCTCTTGCGGCGAGCGGATCTCGTAATCGAAATTCAGCGTCGTCGCGATCATTCCGGTGCCATAGGGGCGAATGAGAAGCGTGCGCAAACGGCGAAAAAGCACTGTCCTCGCCAGGCCCGCAAGTTTCTTGTCGCGCATGCCTTCACGAATGACTGCGAATGCTTTCTCGGAGACCTCATCGCTCGGCCCTAGGTAATAGGGGCGATCAAAGTAAAGGTCGTCGATCGCAGCGCATTCCACAAAAACCTCAAAGGCCAGAGTCTTGTCGCTTTCGGGAAGAGCGGAAGCGATTTCTTCGGGCTCGAGTGTCACATATTCCCCTTTGGCCGTCTCGTAGCCCTTCACCTGATCGGCGGACTCGACGGGCTTGCCCGTCTCTTCATCGATGAATTGTCGGCGAACCCTGTGACCTGTCTCGCGGTTGAGGGTGTGGAAGACGATGCGTTCGGATGTCGACACGGCCGTGTAGAGCGACACCGTGCATGTAAGCTCGGCGAGCTTGAGATAACCTTTCCAATTTGCCCGCGGCGCCATGCAATTGCTCGCCAGATCAACGAAGATTGCTCCTAAGCCTCATCCTGGTGACAAACTCCGTCAAATCCTGCTGCGTTCCTTTGCGCCATTTGAACGCGCTAATTTGGACGAGCTACTTGGCAGGAGGCGAAGCGCGAAGAGTTGCGAGCAGGGCCGGATCAAGCGCGCCGACTGTAGTTTCCACAAAACTCCTGCCGTCCGGTGACGCATTGCGGTAGGCAACGAGGATCCAAGGCTTCAGATCCGGCTTTCGCGTTAAAATGGTGCGGATCTCTTGAGCGACGAGAAGCTGGAAATCGGGATCACCTATGGCGCTCGACCGGGTCGCGATGGAGAGGCGCAACGGAATTAAGGCAAGCTCATTCGGCCCTGTATAGTACGACATCCCGAGCGCGCCTTCGGATTGGCGACCAGTTCGGTCGAGCTGCGAAGCCACGGCCGCGAGGAGAAGCCAGATCCTCGAATTATGTGGAGAAAGACCGGCAGCACGTTCGGCGCCTTTCCGGGAGAGTTCGGCCAAGCGCCCCCCTATAGTGCCTCCCTTGATGATCTCCTGCGGTAATTGTGGAACGAGCGTCATCGCGTATTCGGCCCACAAGTCGCCACGGACGAGACCGACTCTCGCTGCCGTCTCCGCCCTGTCGCGCTCGATTGGTGTCGCGGTCACGGCCGCGGCCGCTGCCGGAAAGGATGCGAGCCTCGGGCGAAGAGCTTCGGCGGACAAGATCCACACCGCGGCAATGGCGAGAAAGACCGCCAGTGCCGTGGCGGTGACACGAAAGGCTGCGCGTGGCCTTGTCTGCAGATGGAGATTGATCATCTCGCCATAGGCGGATTGGGGCTCGGCAGCGCCCGCGCTGGAACCGAGCTTGAGAAGCGACAGAGAAGGGCAGCGCAGCGTCCGGCATTTGCGCTCCACCCGATTGGCGATCGCAGGATCCGCTATTCGGTAAAGAACCATCCCGGGTTCGCGCTCAAGCGCTGCGCCAAACTCGCGAAACCGATCAGGCGTGCGCACCATGGGATGGACGTGCTCGACGATGAAAACCTGCGGGTAGAGCTTCGCCACCGCCTGTCCCGCGGCATGAAGCCCCTCCTCGCCACCATCCGAGACGAGGTGCAGATGAAAAAAGCTCTGGTTCATGCAAATGCCGAAGGATGTTCATCTGCCGGCAGCGTGATCGGCCGTGAAGGAAGCACGCACATGTCCTTATGAGAACCAAGGTCATCGAGAAGCAAGCACTCGAATAGTGCGATCTTGTTTGAATACTCAACCTATTCTTGTCGACAGGGGAGGATCGCATCTTTCGGATGAAATCGGCAAGGCCGTGTTCAGAGCACGAAAATTCCGTCCCGCTCGATCATCAGGCAGGTCAAGCGGCCGGTCGCGTAGGCTCCAGTGTCGATGTTGATTCGGTTGGGGCGAAATTCCGGCTGGAGGACGGGTGTATGACCATGCACGATGACTTTGCCGAAGTCCTGTTCCGACAACAGGAAGTCGTCTCGGATCCAAAGCAGATCATGTTCGCTCTGTTGAGCGAGGGGGATGCCCGGCTTTACGCCCGCATGGGCGAAGAAGAAGTCGCCGCAACTGAAGGAGGCGCCGAGCTTTTTCAAGAGCTGCCGATGCTCTCCTGGAAGCGCGGTGGCGAAAGCGTTCGCCAATCTCTGCTCCTCGACGCCGCTCGGATTGGCACTGGGATTGAGCCCGTAGGATCTCAGGGTTTCGAGGCCGCCGAAATGGCGCCAATCGCCAAGCACTGACGCATCGTGGAGAAACTCGACGAGGTAGCTCTCGTGGTTTCCCTTCAGACAAACGATGTGATGAGTGCGGGCTCGCTCCACGAGGCGATCGAGCACTTCGCGGGAAGACGGTCCCCGGTCGACGTAATCTCCAAGAAGAACATGGACGACCCGCTGTGGTGCCGATCGCGTGAGATTGGCGTCGATGCGGGCGAA
>JAFAUR010001083.1 GCA_019243205.1 Acidobacteriaceae bacterium
AACATCACTGTGGTCCCCCATAATGGACTTGGGTATCTTACGGTTTGGCCGGCGGGAACAGATCGTCCGCAGGTTTCCACGCTGAATTCCCCGGACGGTTCCATAATCGCGAACGCGGCCATTGTGCCGGCGGGAGCGAATGGTGCGATTTCGGTTTACGCTTCGCAAGACACGGACGTAGTCATCGACATCAACGGCTACTTCGCACCGGCCGCAACTCCAGTGACAGCCGATCAAATTACGCAGATCAACCAACAGATCGCGACGTTGTCACAACAGACAGCTCAATACAGCGCCTTGAGCAATACGCTCGCGCCGGCTGCCACGACGGTAGTGTCCGGACAGACGACGATGGTCGCAACTACTCCGTCCGTTTCTGTGGCGCAGAGCACGAGTTCGCTGATCATAAATGCGGGGCAGTTGGCGTCGGTAACACCGCAGCAAGGCGGCCAAACGGGAACCGTCTACATCTACCGCGATCCGGTGACGGGCACCATCGACGCGGGTTCCACAGTTGCGCTAAATTGCACGTTCTGCACGTACGTCTCCGGCATCACTTCGTTCCCTGCGGGTGCGATTATCATCGCATCCTGGCAGCTGACGTCCGGATCGTTCGCAGCCAACCCTTCATATGAGCCTGGAGCAGTGGGAATCCCAGTACACTCGACGGATGCATGCGTAACCGGTAGCTGGGCGGATAGCAGCACCTACCATTACTCCTGTGTAGCCGCTAACACCTGGCGGAGGGTTGCGCTAAACACCTTCTAAGGATTGCGTGGTTTCGGACCTTGTTCTCTTGCCAACCGTACGCGGGCCCCATCGAGTTTCTTCTGCACCTTCGCCAACTCGTCGGGTTCCGCGTCCGTTGCGGCTCCTGAGTTCAACTCCTGCACAGACGATTGCCACTGCCCGATCGCTTCCTTCAGTTTTCCTTGCTTGAAGTAGACGTCACCCAGGTGATCGTGAATGGTCGGATCCTTCGACATAATCTGGACCGATCGAGTCAGCTCCTGCTCAGCCTCCTTCAAACGATCCATCCGATAGTAAACCCACCCCAAGCTGTCCAGGAAAGCGTAGTTATTCGGTTCCAGCTTCAATGCCCGCTTAATCAGGTCCTGTGCCTCCGGCAGGCGAACTCCCTGATCGGCCAGCATGTAGCCGAGGTAATTTAGGGCCGAAGCATTTTGCGGATCCATGTCGAGGACGCTTCGAAATGTCTTCTCTGCCAGATCATATTTCTTCTGGCGCTCGTACATCGCCCCCCGCATGAACAGAACACTCGCTTTGTCTTCCTTGGTTTTCGAGAGCTTGTCCGCCTCGTCCAGCGCTTGGTTCATGCCATCGAAGTTCTTCGCCTTCTGGTAAACCTCAGCCATCGAGAGATAAACCTCCCGATCATTCTTGCCGTCAAGCAATTTTTTTAATTCCGCGATCGCCTGCTCGGACTTGCCCTGATCAGCCAGCAACTGCGCCCGCACTTCGCGAATCGTGCGCTCGTCAGGGTATTTCTTGAGAGCGGAATCAGCTTCAGCCTGGGCCTTGCCGAACTGTCTAGCCACGCGGTACGTATCAATGATCTGCGCTTCGGCGCGCGCAGCCAAATCGGGATCAAGAGTCGCGATCTGCCGGAACGCATCGATTGACTCGTCATACTGTTCGTTGTTCCGGTACATCAGCCCGAGCTGCTCCAACATCTTCGAGCGATAAGATTTCTCTGCCGGGTTATAGTTCTTGTGCGCCGTCGAATCCAGGATTCCCTTGAGAGCTGCGATCGCTTCCGCCGGCTTGCCTTCCTCATCCAGCAATCCGACTTCGTTATAGCGAACCTCGAGATTGTCCGGTTCCAGCTCTTTCGCCTTATTGAGACTCTTGCGCGCTTCGTCGAATTTTTTCTGTTCCCTGTAGATCTGCGCCATGCCGAGATACGGGGCGGCTTCCTGCGGATTGGCGGCGGCGAGATCCGCATAGGTCTTCAGAGCATCGTCGTACTGCCCGGCAAGCGCCTGATCCTGGGCGAGCGCGGCCTTCAATTCCGTACGGGTCGGATCCAGATCGATCGCCTTCTTGTAGGCGTTCACCGCGAGAGCATACTGATGCATCGACTCGTAGTTATTCGCCAAGTTCACAAAGGCGCGCGGCGACGGACTTTTCTCGGTCAGTTTCTCGAGTAATTGCGCGGCAGTTTTCGCGTCACCGCGATCCGAATAGATGCTGGCCAATCCTGAAACGGCGTCTTCGTTATCGGGTTCGATAGTCAGAACCTTCTTGAAAGCGGCTTCCGCATCCACCGAGTTGTCCACCACTCGGTCGAGCCGGCCGATCATTACCAGGCTTTCGGTATCTTTCGGATCTTTTTCCGAAATGAACTTATATTGCTCCAGCGCACGATGTACCATCCCCTCATCGATATGGTTCGATTGGGCATCGCCAATCTGCTGGGTATAAATCCGCGCCAGCACACGTCGGGCGTTTAGATCATCGGGATTCGTCTTCAAAGCCGCCTGAGTCTCTTCGACTGCCTCGCGCAACCGCCCCGAGACGCGGTACAGTTCTGCAATGTCCTCGACCAGGAAAGCCGTGGTGGGATCTTCCTTCATCGCCAGCTTGAAATTCTCGATGGCCTTGTTGACGTAATCGCTCCGGTTACCGTAGGTACTCGCCAATTCTTCGTAGAGGTGGCCGAGGGAGTAGTGATAGTAGGCTGCGGCTTTTGGTGAGGTGGCCTGCTTGGCATCCGGCTGCTGCTTTGTCGCACCGGGCGCGGGCGTCTGCGCTTGCAGCGGCACGATACCGAGCAGCAAAGTAACCGAGAATGTAAGGAAAATCAACCTGCGGAACGAGTTAAAGTGAAGGTGAGACATTGACCGCTTCGGGGGTGAATTCGTTTTCGATTTGGAAAACCGAATATTTGCCCTTAGTATAGCTTTCTTTTGCTGCCTGAGACCGCACCGCTTGTCGCCCTCGTCGGTCCCACCGGGGCCGGTAAGAGCGACTTAAGTCTTCAAATAGCCCAATTCTTTGAAGCGGAAATCGTTAATTGCGATTCTGTCCAGGTTTACAAATGTTTGGACATTGGTTCGGCTAAGCTCGCTCTGGAACAGCGGCGCGGCATCCCCCACCACCTGGTGGACATTGTGAATCCCCACGAGGAACTCAGCGCCGGCGAATATGCCCGCGTCGCTCGCGACGTTCTCTGTTCTATTCGCTCGCGGCAGCGGATACCCTTGGTCGTAGGCGGCACCGGGTTTTACCTCCGCGCGCTGCTGGATGGCTTGTCTCCGGCGCCAGCTCGCGACCCTGAACTCCGTAAAAAGCTGACAAAACTAGAGGAACGGCGACGCGGAGCCCTCCATCGTTGGTTGCGGCTGCGGGATCGAACTGCTGCCGGTCGTATTCATCCGAACGACGCCCAGAAGCTAATTCGTGCCATCGAGTTGACGATTCTGGCCGGGCGCCCCGCGACGGCCGTGCAAGCGCAGCCGCGACAGGGCCTCCACGGCTACTCGATCATCAAGATCGGCCTGGCTCCGGAACGCGGCGCTCTCCGCGAACGCATCAACGAACGGTGCAGCGAAATGTTTCGCAATGGGCTTTTGCAAGAGACAGCGGCGCTCCTAAGTGGCGGCCTATCTCCCGGCGCCAAAGCGCTCCAGACGCTCGGCTACAAACAGGCGATAGACGTTCTCTCGGGGCAGTCCTCGTTTGAAGTAGGGGTCGCGGAGTGCCAGGCGAAGACACGTCAGTACGCCAAACGCCAGATGACCTGGTTCCGTGGAGATCCCGACATTCACTGGTTGCACGGCTTCGGCAACGATCCGCGAATCCAGCAATCCGCACTAGACCTGCTGAAGAACCTCCTATGAGCTGCCGGACGGCTTCAGCAGCCGCACGGGCAGTCCGATAGAAAGCCACTGTCCCCAACTCGCACCATCATCTTCGGCCAAAACATCTACTTGAGAGCTTGCGCCGGAGGGAAGCTCGACGGCCCAGATGGAGTAAGAGGAAACCACCGGCGGGTTCTTGAATTGAGCAAGCGGACGATGAGTCGCATGGTCGAGTACCGTGACCGAGAGGCTGGTGGTAACGGGTCCGGTAATGAACGGAATCCCGAGGAATGTGTCCGGGCGAGTTTCGAACGGACCCATCTCAAACGTGCCGCGATTGGCATCTCCTCCGTTCGTATATGAGCCGAAAAATTCGTCGCGGTTCGTGGGTATTTTCACATCCGGATAAACTCCATTCCTGACCCACGAAAAAACCTTCATGTGGGAAGTCCTCAGCACTTCGGAAACTTGCTTCCAGCTCGCCAACCTGACGCCGTCCAGATGATAAAAGGATGGCCCGGGCAATCGAACGTACCGAATTGCCGGACAGTGATACGCAAGAATCGTGTTGGGAGAAAAGTCCGGGAACAGCGAGGCAAAATGGCCCACTTCGCGCGCACCGGTCACGCGCTGGAGTTCGTGGAACACTCGACGGGTATATGGGTCGTTGTAGTCGTGCGTAGGCACGATAATGTCTTCGGGCCGATCCTGAGCTACTGCGGCCACTTCATCCACGTTGCCGGGAACAAACAGTTCGCGTGCCGGATAAACGATCGGAGCCTGCTCCCTTTCGGTCAGAGCCTGTTCATATGTTCTCGCACGGTCTTTGATTGGCACCCGCATGCCGATAAACACGAGCTTGTAGGAGATTACAGCGGGTTGAATGAGTGCGGCGCTGAGAGTTACAGCAAAAGCCGCGCTCCGCAGTCGCCCAGGTAAGCCGCTCATCAACCAATCGATACCTAAGCCGCACAATATCGCTATTAGCGGCGCGACCTGACTCAGGTTCCGCTCGAAAAATGCTCTTTCAAGGGAGAAAACCCCGATATAGAAGAGCACAGGCACAGCGAACAGACCGAAGTAAAGCATCCGCCGGCGCACAAGCAGGACAAGCATGCCGGCTGCACAAAGGAAACATAAAGGACCGAGCGTCTGCCAAAAATAGCGCCACAGTAGCGGGAAACAATACTCTGAGCCCATGACGGAATGCACAGGATAGTCGCCTGCGTATTGACCGGTTACCATCCGAACACCGCGAATAAAAGCGGCTGGATGAAAAAAGGCATCGGGAACTCCTGCGAAAGTGCCGGCAATTGTGAATGCCACCCAGATTCCAAAGGACTGGACTCGGAACCGCTTTTGAGCAGCAAGCATGCCGACGAACGGAATCAATGCGAACGGAATGAATGAGATCTTGCAGGCAATCAGCACGCCGCAGCAGAGCGAGCTTGTGGCCAAGTAACGAAGCGGTCGAGCGGAACTGAGCAGTGGGATCAGCAGCAGAAACACCACGCCGGTCAGAAAGGTCACGAACGCTTCCGGCCGCGCGTAGTGGGCGTCCTGCACCAGCAGCGGGAAGATCGCCATGATCGCAAATGCGGCAATAGCGATTTTCTGTCCGAAGAAATGCAGGGCGACCAAATAGAAGAGAAGAACTGCCAATGAACCCAGAACCATCGAAAGCATGCGCTCTCGCTTCACGGGGTACTTTCCGTTCGGCCCCGCGGCAAGCGCATCCACGTACAGATAGGACGAATAGTTGTAACAGTCGACGCGATACGGGTCCGGAACCTGGGCGTACTTCCAGTTATTGCGGAGGTCCCCATTCCAGATATTCGCGGCTATGGCGCGGACGGTTCGCTCGTCCCACTGCGCGCCGAATGTCTTCAAACCAACCGCTCGGAACGTGACCGTAGCGGCAAACAGCAGCAACGGAAGCACGATCGAGACCAGGGTACGTTTTATGCGTTGACTCGACGACCAAGGAATCGAAGCTTGGCGGAAGCTTTCTGTTAACGGATCGAGCGGCGGTTCAGCAACTTCGTTCGAAAAAAGCGAAGTGTATCGCATGCAACAAAATTAAAGATGGGAAACACTGAGGGCGGAAGGCCTACTTGCGTAGGCCACCCCAGGCGCAGTCTTCCCCACTATCCCCATCCCCGATAAATACTATCACCCTCTTGCAGTCACAATCCGAGCCGATTTGTGAGATGCCTTATGGTTTTATGCAGTCGTCACTCAGCTCGAAGTCGGTGACGGGCTCTGGGTAACATTCAGCACCACCACGTCGTATATACAAGCGGGTGTGCCTCGTACAGCGAAGAGTGAATACCTCGCGACAGCACACAAGCTTCACAAAGTTGAGGAGAATTCCATGTTGAATAAATTGTTTCTGGGCCTGGTTACGTTTGGAGTTATGACGCTAAGTGCCGCGAATGGTACTTACAAAGTGACGCTATTCCAGGATTCCGTTGTTGACGGCAAGCAGCTAAAAGCCGGCGACTACAAAGTCGAATTAAAAGATAATGATGCTGTTATGAAGCTGGGCAAGCAGGTCATCGAAGTTCCGGCCCGCGCGGAAACGAATCCGTCGAAGTTCAGCAGCACTGAAATCCAATATAAGGACAACAACACGCTTCAGGAAATCCGCGTAGGCGGTACGAATACGAAAATTGTCTTCGGTAACGCCGGCAACGCTTCGAACGGAATGGAATAAGCAGTTATTCTGCGCCGATTTCCCCATCGGTTCTGACTGTTAGCATGGAGGCGTGCGTTTTCGCTGCCTCCATTTTTTGTGTTGTTTTTTATTTCTCGCGTCATGGGCGCAGCCGGCTTCGGTTCTGGTCCTTCCCTTACACAACGCCTCTCAGTATTCCGACTTGAATTGGGTCGGTGAAGCCGTGGCCGATGTTCTTCTAACGGAATTCGGAAGCGCCAACCAGATCGTAGTGGATCGCGACTCGATGACGGAAGGATTTCGAAGACTCTCGTTGCGACGCGATGCGGATTGGACGAAAGCTTCCCTGATCCGCCTCGGGCAATCTCTGGACGTCGATTACGTCTGTCATGGCAGCTACGATGCAAGTCTTCCTCCGGGGGTCACGGACCTACGAAAAAGCACCATTCGAATAACGGCGCATTTCATCGATCTGCGAAAAATGCACGACGGCCCGGAGTTGTCGGAGGCGGGCCCGCTGGTTGACCTGTCCCGCTCCGAAGAGCACCTCGCGTGGCAATCGCTGAAATATCTGGCTCCCGATACCGATCCTTCCCTGGACGCATTTCTCTCGCCGCAGAAGTCTATTCGGATTGATGCGCAAGAGAGCTATGTGCGCGGGCTACTCTCACCCAGCGGCGAGCAACAGCAGAAATGGTTCGCGCAAGCAGTGGTTCTCGATCCGCATTTTGCGAACCCCATTTTCGAGCTGGGCAAAATAGCACTGGAGCGCCGGGACTATCGTGGTGCGCTCTCGTGGTTCGGCCGGATCCCGGCGGGCAGCCCGCTCTACGATCAGGCCCGATTCAAGATGGGTCTCAGCGCTTACCGAGCAGGCGATTACAGCAGCGCGGCGAACAATTTTCGGCAGGTTGCCACGGTGTATCCTCTGAATGAAATCTATAACAATCTCGGAGCAGCTGAAATTCAGCTGAACCAGCCTAATGCATCCGACGATCTTCGGCGCGCCCTGGAAGGCGATACGAGCGATCCGGTATATACGTTTAATTTCGGAATTATCTTGTTAAAGAGTGATCAATTTGACGAAGCGGCCACCCGCTTCCAGTCTGTTCTCGATAGCAATCCCGACGATGCCGAAGCCCGTTCTCTGCTCGACCGAGCCCGCAGTCGACTGCCGGTCACCTCGTCATCCAAACTCACGGCCACCGCTCGACTGAAGGAGAACTACGATGAGGCGGCTTTTCGTCAGATGAAATCGATGTTCCAGGCAAAACGCGCAAAGTCGTAATTGGCTGTAAATTAATAGTGCAATTTTGTGTGCATTTTGGCCGAGCGATTGCACAGCTATAATCGGAGACCTGTATGCTCGAGGCTTTCGGTCTTAGCGACCGGGGCTGTGTCAGACCAAACAACGAAGACTACTTCATCAGCGATTCGCGTTCCGGCATTTTCGTCTTAGCCGACGGCATGGGCGGCGCGAATGCCGGGGAGTATGCTTCGCATCTCAGCGCCGAGAGGGTTTACAACCTTTTACTGCAGACGCCCTCGGACGACGGGTTCGAAGCCTTGGAACAGAGTTTCCTGGAGGCGAACTTGGCTGTCCGCGACGCCGCCAAAACCAATCCGGAACTCGAAGGCATGGGAACGACGCTCCTGGTCGCGCGTGCTCTTGAGGGCGGCCGCATGCAGATCGGGAGCGTAGGGGACAGCAGAGCGTATCTTTCCTCGCGTAACGACCTCGAGCAGGTTACTCGGGACCAGACTTGGGTCGCCGATGTCGGGCCGCAACTTGGCCTGACTGAGGACGCACTTAGGAAACATCCGATGCGCCACGTTTTGACGATGGCAGTCGGCACCGTTGATGAGCTGCGCGTCCGGCTTCACGTGCTTCAAATGTACGCGGGAGATCAACTGCTTCTTTGCAGCGACGGGCTTCACGGCGTGCTCAGTGAAAATTTTCTGCAGGCGGCACTGAATTCCGAGAAAACTCTGGCCGAGAAGTGCCACTACCTCGTTGACGCCGCAAAACAAGCGGGCGGGCCTGATAACGTCACGGTCATACTGATCCGGCTCGTCTAAACTTCGCTGCGGCCAGAAACTTTGTCCGAGGCCGCATGAACCTGCCTTCCATATCGGCGCCGTTGTCTATCATCTTGAGTGCGCTGCTTGCCGTTTCCCCTGTTCGAGCCCAGATGGGGTCAAGCGGTCGAGACTCGTCGATCGAGGACCTCCAGATTTCCGTTTCGGGCCTCTCGAGCGCACTCCCCGGGACCCGCCAGGGCAGCCCGATGTCGATTCGAGTACTCGATCTGTCCGGTTCACCTGTTTCCGAAGCCGCGATCGCGGTTCGGCTTCCGGACACGGATCCATCCGGCGTTTTTCCAGATGGCTCTCATTCGCTGGTTGCCTATACGGATGTCAAGGGGGAAGCGATCATCGATGGAATCCGGTGGGGCGAAACCAGCGGTTCTGTCCATATCCGAGTCACCGCCACAAAAGGGGCGAGTCACGCGGGAACGCTGGTGGAAGAACAAATCGGAGCACCTCAGATCGCGCCCGCAAATGGTTCCGTCCTGAGTAGCCGTCTGAGCATTACATCTCCTCCGGTCAGTAGCGTGGCGCCGATTGGCGCTCCGGCCGCGATCGCGCCCGCACCTCCTGTCGCCGTTGAATCGGTCGGTCGCCGTCTCGCGCCGGGCAGCTATCCTTCGGCCGTCGAACCTTCGGTTTCCGTGACTAACGTGCGCTCGGGAGACCTGAATGAACCGAGCTTCCACAGCAGCCATCTGAAATGGATCATCATTGCAACAGTCCTGGCGGGGGGAGCGGGAGCGGCTATCGCGTTGATGCATAGGGGCAGTTCCAGTTCTTCTTCATCGAGCAGCGCTGTCACCATAGGAGCCCCCACCATCACCGTAGGTGCTCCTTGATGAGGGCTCTACGTTCAAGTTTCGTTCTGATCGCATTCTCAACGGCGATTACCGCCGGCGCGATTACGGATCCTTTGGTCGGACTGGTTCGTTATACGAATGGCGTAGTCGCTACGGTTTATGGCGTTTCCGGCAGCTACGTCACTCGCCAGATCACATCCGAATCAGCCAATGGGCTAAGCTTTTCCAAAGCCGGCGGCATCCTTGCGACCGCGGATGCACTGGAGTTAATCAGTTCGTCGCTGACCACGATTTCGCGCTTCGACACCGCCGAATCCGCGCCTCTAGTTAGCATGGGCGAAACCGAGGATTCGGCCCTCGCCTGGTTGCCTTCCCGGCGGTCGATCGTCCACTGGACGGGTACAGACTGGACCGTCAGCCCGGAAGTTGCTCAACTTCCTTCGAACAACGTGAGCTCAATCAGCTTCGAAACCCAGACAACTGCGTCTTTGCTGGTGAGAATGCCGGATGATAGTGTCGCCAAAGCCCTGGTCTCGCTCAAGACGGGCGAGATGCTTTCTTTGACGCTCCAACCCGGCGTAATCAACAACGCGTTTGCGTTTCGCGACTGGATTATCTGCGCGAGGGGTAATCGTCTGGATTTGCAGAAAGCCGATGGAACGGAGAAGCTCATCCCGCTTGGCGGCACGGGTGTACATACGGTGCAATTCGAACGAGCTGGAACGAATGATGTTCACATCTACACTTCGCAGCCTGTGCGCGATTGGATGCTGCACTTCGGAAACGAAACCTTGTCCCTAACCGAACTGCCTGCACTTCCAAGCGAGGTGAAACCGTGAAGGCTGCGCTCTTCGCACTCTTGTTTGCCGGGCCGGTGGGTGCGCAGATGTCGTTCTATATAGACACTACAAACGGCGCATCGCCCTCTAACCAGCTTCAGGCCCTTCCTTCCAGCTATTCATTTGCTGACGCATCCGTAGGCGCTGCTTCTGCGATCGTCCTTCGTGCCGTCAACACCTCGTCAGCAAGTATCACTCTCAACGCAATTTTTGTGGGTGCCGCGGCTGGGTCGACTACCTCTACCCCGAACTTTACGCTCACCGGACTGCCCGTGAATTCAACACTTGCGCCGCAGGCATGGAAGGATTTCACTGTCAATTTCACTCCGAGCGTTACCGGTTCACTCTCGGGCTATCTTCAGGCATTAGTGAATGGCAACATCGTTGCAGTATCTACGCTGACCGGTAATGGCACTCCTGCTGCCACTACTCTGTCATGCGCCGCCGGGTCAGTCACCCAGTGCGACGGCAGCATCCTTCAGCCTTTCGCTACGACGCCGATCTACTTCGGCAACGTTCTGACGACCGCAAGTGCGCCCATCACCTTTACGCTGACAAATAACAGCGCGACACCGTTCAACTCGCAGTCGCTGATTACGATCTCGACGGCAACCAACAATCCGAATACGCCGTTCAGCCTCAGCGGTGTTCCCCCGACCATTCCCGCCGGAGCATCGGCCACCTTCACGGTCACCTTTGCACCCGGTGACACGAACACCTACCAGACGACCCTAAATGTTGGATCAAATTCTTATCTCATCCAGGGGGCGGGTGTGGCGAGTGTCGTCGGAGACATCACTTCGCTAGCCATCACCTATACCGATTCCACTGGCGTTCGCCTCACGGCTCAACCGGCCACGCCCATCAGCTTCGGGCAAATTGTGGCAGCAATCAATGGAACGAATACGCTGACCTTCACCGTTACTAATCCGCAAAGCACGATCTCGGCTGTTTCTGTCCCAAATATCGCCGTTACGGGTGTTGGCTTCTCAGTCTCTGGGCTTCCAACTCTGCCCGCGACAATTCAGCCAGGTTCGTCCATCACCTTCAAGGCGTCGTTTTCAGCAGGAAACTCAACCGGTACTTACAACGGGACTCTCGCCATCGGGACGCGACTCTTTTCGATCACCGGCCAGAGCATCACGTCGCCGCTGCCGGACATGAGTTTCCAGATCGACCAACCCACACTTACGAGCGGGCAGCAGGTTCATTTGAAGGTGCAGCTCGCAAGCGCATCAACCGTAAGCGCGATCGGAACACTGAGTGTGAAGTTCACACCAGCCGTGAACGGAATAGCGGACGATCCTGCGATCAATTTCACCGCAACCAGTGGCCGGAATGTACAGATTTCGGTCGCTAGCGGCGATCAGGCCGCGAGCTATAACGGACAATCCGCAATCACATTTCAGACCGGAACAACCGCCGGGACGTTGATATTCACGGCGACATTTCCCAATAAGGCTGCTTATTCGCAATCGTTCGAGATTATGCCCGCGCAAATCAACATCACCGAGAGCACGGCGGTTCGCCAGGCGCCCAATCTTGTTGTCACTGTAGCCGGTTACGACAATACGTATACAGCGGGGAAACTGAACTACAGCCTCTATGACATCAGTGGCAAACTGCTCACCCCCACCCCCATCGCGATTGATGCGACCTCAGCATTTCACCAATACTTCTTCACAATCAGCAAAGTCGGCGGTGCATTTGCCGTTCAGGCGACGTTTCCTTTGAAGGGTATGGACGTTTCAAATATCGGTAAAGTGGCGGTCGGATTGAGCAACTCGGCTGGTTCCACTTCGGCCACGCAAGCTTTTCAATAACTCTCGCGTTACGTTGAGAAGGTGCAGCCTGTTGCCCTGACGATCGCCGGCTCTGATCCCAGCGGCGGCGCGGGCCTCCAAGCCGATTTGAAAACATTTCATCAGTTTGGAGTTTATGGCGAAGCTGCCGTCACGCTGATCACAGTACAGAACACACGGACGGTGGCGCGAGTCGAGGTCCTTCCGCCCGATCTTGTGCGCGAGCAGATTGAAGCGATTCTGGCCGACATACCGCCGGATGCCGCCAAAATAGGGGCGCTGGGAAACAAGCAAATTATCGAAGAGATAGCAGCGGTAGCTGTTCGAGTAACTTTCCCACTGGTTCTGGATCCCGTGATGATCAGCAAACACGGGAGCCGTCTGCTCTCGTCTGACGCCGAACAGACGCTCATTGACAAGCTGCTGCCACACGCGTTCCTGATTACTCCCAATATTCCGGAAGCTGAGGCTCTGACCGGGATTCATATCACCGGAACAAAAGAGATGCACGAAGCGGCGCAGCGACTGCTCGGATTGGGATGCCGGAATGCCTTGATCAAGGGCGGGCACGCCAGCGGCCCTGCTGATGATCTTTTTGTGTCACACGACGGTTTTTTGCGGCTGCCCGGCGCGAGGATCGAGACGCCGCATACCCATGGCACAGGGTGCACCTACTCGGCCGCGATCGCCGCTTGCCTGGCTCAGGGGCTTGATCTGCAAGCCGCGGCTCGCCAGGCAAAATCCTTCATTCACAGCGCTATCCAGACCGCTCCGGGTCTGGGACACGGCCACGGGCCCGTCAACCATTTCGCAGAATTGAATTGAGAGGGGGACAATTTCCGCGGGGCGGTACGATCAAAAACAGTGCCTTCGCAACGAATTCCGACCGCTTTCACCTTCTTATTTTTCATATCCACTTGTGCGCGCGGTTCGCTCACGCCGCCTGAGCAGCAAATTGCCAATTACGTCGCGGCCGAGAAAGATGCCAACGTCGAACTACTTCAGCAACTCGTAGACATGAATAGCGGGACTCTGAACGCACCGGGCGTTCGCCGGGTAGCGGATTTTCTGCGGCCGCGATTCGAACAACTCGGATTCACGTGTCGCTTCATTCCGATGGACGAAGTGCAGCGCGCCGGTCATCTGGTCTGCTCCCGCACGGGCACGCACGGGAAACGGGTCCTGCTGATCGGCCACATGGACACGGTTTTCGAACCGTCGAGTCCGTTCCAGCGCTTCGTTCGCAACGGCGACAGCGCGACGGGTCCGGGCAGTTCAGATATGAAAGGCGGCCTCGTCATCATCCTTGGAGCCTTGGACGCCTTGAAGAAAGCGGGCGCTCTGGAGGGAACGAACATCACGGTTTTTCTCACGGGCGACGAAGAACGCCCGGGTGAACCGCTATCCGTCGCCCGCCGCGATCTGATCGAAGACGGTAAAAAGAGCGATGCCGCTCTCGAATTCGAAGGAGGAGTGCAGACTGCCGGCCATGATGCCGCAAGTATTTCCCGCCGCAGCGCCTACCAATGGGTGCTCACCACGACCGGCAAAACCGCCCACTCGAGCGGCGTCTTCGGCAAGAATGTGGGAGACGGCGCGATCTACGAACTTGCACGCATACTATACAAATTCGATACGGAGTTGCGGGAGTCAGGGCTAACGTACAACGTAGGTGTCGCTGCCGGCGGTACGACCGCTTCATACGACCTGGCCACCGCCACTGCGACTGCTTCAGGCAAAGTGAACGTGGTACCGGCACAGGCTACCGCGGCCGGCGACATCCGTACCGTTACAGACGAGCAGTACAAGCGCGTGTGCGATCACATGCAGCAGATCGTCAGTGAGCATCTTCCCGGGACCTCAGCGCAAATCGAGTTTAAAGAAGGATATCCTTCGATGCCGGAGACGGCGGGTAATAAGGAGTTGCTGAGCGAACTGAATCAAGTGAACCGCGAACTCGGACTTGATGTCATGGAGCCATTCGATCCGAGTCATCGCGGAGCAGGTGATCTGTCGTTTGTAGCGCCATACGTGGCGAGCATTTCAGGGCTCGGCGCGTACGGCAACGGTGCTCATGCGCCCGGTGAGTCTATCAACCTCGCTCGGCAAACAGATCAGACGAAGCGTGTCGCCCTGTTCTTGTATAAGCTCACGCGCTAATATTTCGGCACGGTGGGATCTACTTTGTCGCTCCACAAAAGGATGCCGCCCGTCATATTGCGAACGTTCTTGAACCCGTTCTGCTTCATCAGATCGACTGCTTTTTGGCTTCGCACCCCGGACTTGCAATGCGCGACAAACTCGGCGCTCGGATCGAGCTCATTCAGGTGCTTCGGCAATTCCCCGAGGGGAATGAGTTTTGCTCCGGGTATGCGGGCGATCTGATATTCATGGGGCTCGCGGACGTCGATAAAAACGAATTTGTCACCGCGATCCAACTTGCCCTTCACTTCTGTGGGATCAATCTGATCGCCGGCCGGTGCGGATTGCGGTTGCGCTGGTTTAACTCCGCAGAAGTCCTGATAATCGATTAACTTCGTTACGGTCGGATGATCACCGCACGCGGGACAGTCAGGATCCCTCCGCAAACGCAGCTCACGGAATCTCATGCTTAGCGCATCGTAGAGAAGCAGCCGGTTCTTCAGTGTTTCCCCGACGCCCAGGATGAGCTTCACCGCCTCTGTGGCTTGCACAACGCCAATCAATCCCGGCAAGATACCAAGCACTCCGCCTTCAGCGCAACTGGGCACCAGACCCGGCGGTGGCGGTTCAGGGTAAAGGCACCGATAACACGGGCCGTCCTCGTAGGCGAAGACGGTTGCCTGGCCTTCGAACCGGAAAATCGAACCATACACGTTCGGCTTCTTCAACAACACGCACGCATCATTTACGAGATAGCGCGTCGGGAAGTTGTCTGTTCCGTCGATCACAAGATCGTAGTCGCGCAGAATCTCCAACGCATTCTCGCTCGTAAGGCCAACTTCGAACTTGTCGACTTTCAAATACGGATTGATGTCGAGCATGCGGTCGGCGGCTGAGTCGAGCTTCTTTCGGCCCAGATCCCGGGTACCGTGAATCACCTGCCGCTGCAGATTCGAAGCATCTACGACATCGAAATCAACCAGGCCAATTCGTCCCACACCCGCCGCGGCGAGATACAACCCCACGGGAGCGCCGAGCCCGCCTGCACCTATCATCGCCACCTTTGCCGCCTTCAGCTTCCGCTGACCATCCATGCCTACTTCCGGCAGAATCAGATGGCGGCTATATCTGGCGATCTCGTCGTTTGACAATTCCACGGTCTGCGGCTCCAGAACTCCGATTGAGCCCCCGGCGATACTCGGCACGATCGAAACGGTCTCATTCCCTTCGAGTTCGGTTCCGTCTTTGTCCAGGTAGCGAATGTCTTCGTCGTTTACGTACACATTCACGAAGCTCCGCAGTTTACCCGCATCGGTGAAGATGTTTTTCTTGATGTTCGGGTAGCGCGCGGTAAGCTCGCCTAGCGCCTCGCCGACAGTCCCGGCGGTCACTTCTACCGCGTCATTGCCGTTGGTAAACTGCCGTAGCGCAGTTGGTATCAGGATCTTGGCCATATCAGTTCCTCTTTATCAGCCCGCGTCTGATCGATGTCTGTCAGAAAACTATTCGCGTGATCGAATGTTCCGTTCTGAACGGAAAGGACGACGAACGAATACCACGGGCATGAATTTTTCAGATCGGTCTCTGAGAAGTATGCGTCACAGTCCGGATGCGAGTGAAATATTCCGATCAAGTCCAGTCCTCGCCGGCGTGCAGCTTGATCCGCGGCCAGCAGATCTTCCGGCCTGACTTGATATCGCTCACCCTGTTCTCCGGCCCACGCGTTTTCGAGCGGGACCGCTTCTGTCACAACTTTTTTCTCGCCCATCATGTGGCCGAGCATGGCGCCGCAACACTCGTTCGGATAGGTTCGTTGCGCGTGCAGGACCATGGTCTCCCACGGATTACGCTCAATCTCAATCATTCCAGAAAGATTCACTCAGGTATTTTTGCCCGCCATCGCAAAGGATGGTGACGACGACTCCGTGCTGACCTCTGTTAGACAACTCTTCGGCTATCCGCGACGCAGCCAAAACGTTCGCGGCGGCTGAAATGCCCACGAGCAACCCCTCGTGCCGCGCAAGCCTTCGGGCCATGTCGTAGGCGTCCTCTGTCTCTACCCAAAGATTGTCGTCAGCGAGCTCGGGATCATAGATTCCGGGTTTGATGGAAGTCGGCATGTGCTTCGTACCTTCCAACCCATGCATAGGTGTGGCCGGCTGCACGGAATAGCAGCGCACGTCCGGTAGATCGCGCTTGAGGCGACGAGTAACACCTGTGAAAGTTCCCGTCGTACCCAGTGCGGCCACGAAGTCAGTGATCTGATTGTCTGTTTGCTCGATGATCTCAGGCGCGGTTGTCTCGTAGTGTGCCTGCCAGTTCGCCGGATTACTGTATTGATCCGGGTAGAAATAGCGCTCGGGATCCTGCGAATGGATTTTCCGGCACAATCGCAATGCGCCGTCCGACCCTTCGCCGGCGTCCGTCAAAACCAATTCGGCTCCGAATGCTTTCAGGATCTGCTTGCGCTCAGGTGACGCATTTGCCGGCAGGCACAACTTCACGGGATAGCCCTTCGCGGCGCAGATCATTGCGTAGGCGATTCCGGTGTTCCCGCTCGTGGAGTCGAGCAGTGTCTTGCCGGCGCGCAACTCACCTTGCTCCTCGCCGCGGCGGATCATGTTCAGCGCCGGTCGATCTTTGACGGAACCACCCGGATTGAAGAACTCAGCTTTCGCCAGCACTCGTACGCCAGGGCGGCTCGCCAAACCGATTTCGAGCAGGGGGGTGTTCCCAATGCGTCCGAGCAGGTCAGACGCAACAAATGGTGGCGCAGCAATAGCCATTTACTTCCAGTTTAAGTCGATCGTGTTTCGGGTGATGCCTTTACTTTCGCACCTGAGTCACCTGAAGCCGTTCCAACATCCTCAGGGATCGTGCCGGCTTCTTCTCCCCAGGTACAACGATCCGGAAAGGTCCTTCTTTCTCGTCAAGTGGTTTCCCGTCGCGGCGGTCCGCGACTAGAATTTCAGAGTCCACAAATGCCGGATCCAGTTCGGTTAAGGTATAGACCACTTGGTAACCATCCTGAGCTGTCGCCAGCACATAGCTCGAAAGCGCCTTACCTCTCAGCTCGTTGCCAAACGGGGCTCCCCCGCGCGCCAGAACATCATGGAGCAGCACGCCTTCGTACGGTATCCGGGTTCCGTGCTCATTCAGAACAACTTTATGGCGCGGGATCTGTGTGAGATCTCCCGCCGTTACCGTGACAGCCGGTTTGTCCTCCACCTGAACCGTTATTGATTGGGATTGCGCATTTGCAGAAACCGCTGCGATCAAAAGAAAAAACGCTAGGGCTGGACCGAACACCGGAAACGTGCGCCTCATCGGCGTTCAGGGTAGCAGATGTGGGCGAGCGCTCGACTTGATGTCCGGGAAGTCGCACATTGTATAACGGGAAAACTCTGGATTCAGACGATTGAGGCTGTGCCAGCGTGCGATTCCATCAAAACAGCGAAGGTTGCCCAGACAGGTCACTTACGACCACCTGGAATCGCTGAGCCGCGAAGTTTCATTTCGGCTTTGAGGCGACAATCAGGAATTGCTTTCCGAAGAACCCCCACGCCCATGGCACCTGCAAATACATCCTGACGAGTACGGAGGGTACGCGGCGGCGGTTCACCATCGTATAAGGCAGAAATCGTTGAACCACTCGGTCAAGATCAAAGCCTAGTACTCGAAGAGCTTCACTCAAGCTGGAATGAGTAAGCGCCAAGTGA
>JAFAUR010001105.1 GCA_019243205.1 Acidobacteriaceae bacterium
AACAGCTGTTATCAGAACGTAAGTCTGAGTGACAGCTGGATGTTGCGAGGCGGGTAAGCGCTGGTGATTGTTCCGAAGTCGGTATTCGACCGATTGACCTGAGGCGCCTGAAAATTCACGTTGTTGAAGGCGTTCAGGAAATCCGCACGGAAGCCGAGCGTGGTTCCTTCCCGCCAGATGTTGAACAGCCGGGCGACGGAAAGATCGTAGGTCTGCAGTCCTGGACCGCGCACATTTCCAGCGCCCGCCGTTCCGAATGCTCCCTGTGCGGCGGGCGCATAGGCGGCCGGATTGATCCAGCCGTTTGCGCTGGGATTCGGCAGTAGCGCGGATCCACCAACATAGTTTGCCTGGCGGGTACCGAGTATGGGCGTGGTGCCGGTCACGTTCAGCGGGAAACCGGTCTGTGCGTGGATGACACCGCTCAGCTGCCAATTACCGAGCACACCGCGAATGTACGCGGGCTGGCTCTTGAGGCGCGGCAACGACCAGACGAACGTGCCTGTGAAGACATGGTTCGCATCGTACGACAGAGGACCATACATCCAGTAGAGGTTGTAGTAGTCGTACTGATTGTCGGTATCCGAGGACGCATTGCCGAGCGCTTTAGACCAGGTATAAGCGCCGGTGAAGGTGATATCACCGAAGCGGCGCGAAATCTGCGTCTGCCACGAGTGGTAGTTCGAAGTGGCTGCGCTCAGGAACTGCTGAATAGTCGAGTATCCCGGGAACGGCCGGATGCTGTTTTCGTTGGTGGTTGACGGAACCGTCGCGAGCACCGAGAAGTAGGGTTGGTTGATATCCGGCTCGACCAGCAGATGGCGGCCGAGCGTCCCAACGTACTCGCTTTCAAAAAAGAGGTGCAGCGGCAAATCGCGTTGAACCCCAAAACTGAACTGCTCCGAGTAAGGCGTCTTGAGATTGTTCTGTATCGTCTGAATCGAGGCAAAGGGCGCGGCGGGAGCTTTACCGCCCGCGATATTCGCCATGTTGCCGTAGTTGTAGGAAACGCTGCTCACGTAAGGCGGATTGGCGAGACTATAGAAGGTCGGGTTGCCCTGTATACGGTCGTAGAACAGACCGAAGCCGCCGCGAATGACGGTTTTGTCATTGATGCTGTAAGCGAAGCCGGCGCGTGGCGCCCAAGTGCCACGGCTGGGATATAGGCCGCGCGGTCCGCCTGCCGGAACGCTCAGGACCGCCGGGCTGTTCGCATTGGGAACCAGATAGTCGTACTGAGATGGGACACCATTCGCAACGCGCTGCAAGCCGTTGTAGATGTTTCCAGCGGTGCCGACGATCTGGCCGCTCGAGTTAATTTTTACGGCCTGGGCAGGGTCGTACAGTGACGGCACGAAGTTCGACAGATTGTCGAGCTGCGAGTACATCGACATGTAGTATTCGTAGCGAAGACCAAAGTTAACGCTCAGCTTCCGCGTTACCTTCCAACTGTCGTCGAAGAAAGCCGATGGTTCCGTGTAGCGGTAGTAGCCGATCGGGTCGTATTGCGCTTCCGAGTAGGAGTTGAAGTTCCCTAGCAAGGCATCCGCGAGCGCATTGCCTGTGCTGTTCGGGTTACCGGAAGGATTGAATGTGAAGGCGCCATCGTACGGCGAACGGCCGTTCTGATTCTTGCGGTTGCGAATGATCAGAAAACCGGTGCGAATCGAATGCTGGCCGAGAACGATGGAGACGGTATCGCCGCCTTCGATATTGGTGGTCGGTGACGTCAGTGTGTGGCTGGGTCCTTGGAAACCGGCAAAGCTTGTAATCGAAACATCGGGGATCCCGTTTACGTACGGGCCGATGTTGTTATATACGCGCTGGAAGGTGAAGCCCTGCGTGGTTCGCAGCCAGCTGTCACCCTGATTGATGTAACGCTGGCCGTTCCAACTCGCACCGAAGTGGGCTTCATTGACCACGGTCGGAGAGACGACCCAGGTTTCGTAAATGACGGGGCTCTCAGCGGGGCGGCTGCGAGTCTCGGGTGTGATCGGCACATAGGAGCCCGTTGTGGTGGAAGGGCCGAACGGCAAATAGATTTCGTTCGAGTCTTGAATCCAGCGGCCGAAGAGGGTGTGTTTATCGTTGATCTTGAAATCGACGCGCGCGATGTCTTCGCGGTAATTCAACGGATTAGGCGACTGGAAGACTGCATTATTAGACGTGGGAAGGTTCGTGAATGACGCTGCCTGCGCAATGGCCGCGCGGTAGACGTTGGCAATCGCCTGCCCGTTTGCTGTGGGCGTGATCGTGTTCCCCGGGATAGGGGTTTTGGCGCCCGGGTTCATCAGTGTGATGCCGGTACCGTTGAAGTTCCCGGCGAGCTCGGCAGTGGTCGGTAGCGTTTCGCGGACCGGCGCGGACTGCTGACGCAGCCGTTTCCATTCCTCACCGACGAAAAACCAGAGGCGGTTCCTCAGGATGGGACCACCGAGATCGTAGCCGAAATCGTTATAGCGCAGCTCGGTTTTATTCGGTGAGAAGTAGTTCCGCGCGTTCAGAGCATCATTGCCGAAGTATTCAAACGCACTGCCGTGGAATTGATTCGTTCCGTTCTTCGTGACCAGGTTAAACGCGACACCGGCCGAACGCCCGTACTCGGCAGAGAAATTCGAGGTCTGAATCTTGACCTGCTGCATGAAGTCGGGGCTGACGTTATTGATCAGGCTCCCGTTCGCGCCGGCGTCGAGATTGCCGAGGCTATCGACCGTCATGTTGTTCTGGTTGCTGCGATGACCATTGACGACCTGGTTGGTAGCACTTAAGCTCGTCATGACGCTGAACTGATCGGGATTGGTGACGACGGCACCGGGCGTGAGGGTTAGCAACTGCATGTAGTTCCGGCCGTTCAGAGGAAGACTCGAGACCTGGCGAGTGTCGATTACGTGCGCGACTTCACCGGAGACGGTGTTGAGCTGAACGCTCTGCGCGCTGACGGCCACTTCCTGCGAAATTTCGCCGACTTGCAGCGTAAAATCGGCGGTCACGCGGGCATCGGCCGCAATGGCGAGACCGGTTTGCGTCGCGCGCTTGAAGCCCGACTGATCAACCGCGACCGAATAGGTT
>JAFAUR010000007.1 GCA_019243205.1 Acidobacteriaceae bacterium
TGGGCCGAGCCGTTCCCACGCCCACTGGCGCTGGGTCACCTGGGGCAGTGGCCTTGCCACACTATTGTGGATTGCCGCTTCGGTTCTGTTCTCATGGTACGTCGCGAATTTCGGCAGCTATAACAAGACCTACGGTTCGCTGGGCGCAATTATCGGGTTCATGACCTGGATCTGGATCTCGATCATCGTCGTGCTGCTCGGCGCCAAGCTCGATGCGGAGATGGAGCACCAGACGGCGCGTGATACGACCCAAGGGACGCGCAAGCCCCTGGGGATGCGCGGCGCTCGAATGGCCGACACGGTCGGAGCGACGCAGGGATGATTCCGAGACAGCAGAAATGATTCATGACCGAATTTCACCGTGATCTGGAAAACGAAATTCCGCGGCTCCGGCGCTATGCCCGAGCGCTAACGCGGGACGCAATCCGCGCCGACGATCTCGTCCAGGAGACGCTTACCCGCGCGCTGCGCAAACAGCGTCTATGGCAGCCCGGTACTGATCTGCGTGCCTGGTTATTTACGATGATGCACAACCTCAATGTGAACGAAGTACGACGTGGTGTCCGCGACCAAACAGCGATCAATGTCGAGGATTGCTCACGGATCTTGGTCGCGACCGCCGATCCGACGGGCTTACGTCAGCTGAACGAACTGGATCGCGCGATTGCGCGGCTTCCCGAAGATCAACGTCAGGTCCTCCTTCTCGTCGGCCTGGAAGGAATGAGCTACGAGGATGTGGCCGCGATCCTTAATATTCCGATCGGGACCGTTCGCTCCCGATTGTCGCGCGGCCGCGACCTTCTGCGCAAAATCATGGGCATCGAGGAGAGATCCATCGTAAAGCGTTCGAAACCCTCACCCATCCGAGCGCCCGCGGTGGCGGCCTGAGCCGGTAAGCCGGGATGAGGATTTAGGAAGAGCACTGCGCCCCCGATCGCTCCGCCTACTTGCTTACACAGCTGGTAGGAAAGGCTACCTTAACTAACCCGCGTTTGGCTGAGCGCCGGGTCAAGGGCCGGTCAATTAAGATTCCGAAGAGAGGCCGGACTCGACAATCGATTGAGCCTGCTCGAGCACAGGCAAAAGATCGGCCACCTTGCCCTTCTCCACCTCCTCGAGAGCCCCCTCCAGGGCATCCGCAACGGCGTTGAGCTGATCGGCCTCCGGGTTGTCCGGCACTTCGTGAACCACAGAATCGATTGCCTCAATCGCCGCCTCCAAGGACTCTGCGAGCCGGCCCTCCTGCACGTCGCTAACCGCCTGTTGCACACGCGCCAGGGTCTTGGCGACCTCACCGCGGGTTTTCAGCTCAGCCGAGGTGGCTGCCTGAC
The DNA here is from genome assembly GCA_019243205.1 of Acidobacteriaceae bacterium. Classification (GTDB taxonomy): domain Bacteria; phylum Acidobacteriota; class Terriglobia; order Bryobacterales; family Bryobacteraceae; genus Bog-105. The sequence continues at coordinate 1,332 of JAFAUR010000007.1, forward strand.
CTGTCTGCGATGTATTGGGTGGGTCATCATCCTCCATCTGTTCCAACACGATTGTTCTCCTATTCGGAACCCTTGGAATTCGTCTCGCAAGTCAGTCAGGTTACCCAGGCTTCCGTCTGAACGCGATTGTTCTCTATAATCAACACTTGCCGAACCCACGACGTTCACATGTAGTCTTGGACTCGGTGCAAGTCTGCCAGAGTGGCCGATCTTATTCTGCTACGGAGATCGGCTGCTTTAGCCGACAGGGCGATCAGAGCCGAAACACACGGGGCCGATCAAGAACGCCACACGCTAAGCAGTCATGTCACGTACGGCCCCGACCGAACTCCAGCACGAGAACGCCCCGAGCGCCCGGTTGGCGTGCGGCCCCTTGGCCCGAACGTGTGGTTTATTCAACTGGACGCCTCAAGCCCGAGCAGTTGCAGCGTATTGCCCCCCGCATATCACGGGTGTTCGAGGCAAGAAAAACTACAGCCGAAGTCGGGAAAGCTTTTAATTAACATCCCACCCGCGTTCCAAACCGGAACCCTGGCTTGCTGCTTGAGTTAGCAGATCGGATACAAGGGGGCCTAAATGGCCGACAGGCTGATCCCCAGCGGTCTGATGCGGATTTATCCCGTATGGCTGCAACGGTGGGTTCAGCGTCTGCAAACAGGCCATTCTCGGCTGGCTCGACGACCGTGCCCCGACCTATGGGTGCCGCGATCGCCTATTACACTGTGTTTTCCCTTGCGCCGATCCTGATCATAGTGATCGGGGTTGCAGGG
>JAFAUR010000058.1 GCA_019243205.1 Acidobacteriaceae bacterium
GGATGTCAAGGAATACTATTTCTACCTTGACAGCACCCCCACGCACTCGTACATGAAGTACCTGTACAAGTATCCGCAACGGGAGTATCCGTATCGAGACTTGATCGAGACGAATCGCCGGCGCTCACGCGAAGAGTTCGAGTATGAATTGCTCGATACAGGTATCTTCGATGACGACCGGTATTTCGATGTCTTTGTCGAATACGCCAAGGCGGACCCCGAAGATCTGCTAGTCCACATTTCGGTTCATAACCGTGGCCCCGAACCAGCGCTGATTCATCTGCTGCCGACGCTCTGGTTCCGCAATACGTGGACCTGGGAGACCGGCGCGGAAAAGCCCTCGATACGTCAGGTGGAAAGGGGATGTATTCGCGCTTCGCATGGCCAGCTTGGAGAAGTGACGCTCGATTGCGAAGGCGATCCGGAACTATTGTTCACGGAAAATGAATCCAATACCAAGCGTTTGTGGGGCCAACCGAATCCATCGCCACACGTGAAAGACGCATTTCATGAATACGTCGTCTCAGGGAATACAGAAGCGGTGAATGCAGCCAAAACCGGCACCAAAGCCGCTGCTCACTACCGGATCGAAGTGCCGGCTCAGGGCAGTAAGGTCGTACGGCTGCGATTAAGTGCGAAGCCAAACGGTGATCCATTCAGCACGTTTGACAAAGCGTTCACGGCTCGTCTGGCGGAAGCGGATGAGTTTTACGATCGCATCACGTCGAAATCGTTGACCGAGGACGAGCGTCGTGTGCACCGCCAGGCCTTGGCGGGAATGTTATGGAGCAAGCAGTTTTACTATTTCGATCTCGACAAATGGCTGATTGAGCACGACTCGCACCCGCTCACCGGATCTGGCAAGGGGCAGGCGCGAAACCCGGAATGGTTTCACATGCTGAATCAAGATGTCATCTCGATGCCCGACAAGTGGGAGTATCCCTGGTATGCGGCTTGGGATCTTGCCTTCCATACGATTGCGCTTTCCCTTGTGGATTTCGATTTCGCTAAGGAGCAGCTCTTGCTCATGCTGCGGAATCTGTACTCTCACCCGAACGGCCAGATTCCGGCGTATGAATGGAATTTCAGCGACGTAAACCCGCCCGTCCACGCCTGGGCAACATTGTTTCTCTACAGAATTGAGACAGAGCTGGGCCGCGCCGACTTGCGCTTCTTGGAGCGCTCGTTCCAGGGGTTAATGCTGAACTTCAACTGGTGGGTAAACCGGAAAGACCCACAGGGGCGAAATGTGTTCGCCGGCGGATTTCTCGGGCTCGACAATATTGGCGTCTTCGATCGCAGCGCGCCCCTACCCACTGGTGGCCATTTGGATCAGGCGGACGGGACTGCATGGATGGCGTTCTATTGCTTGTGCATGCTTCAGATCGCGCTGGTTCTGACCGAGTATGACTCGATGTATGAGGAGATCGCTTTCCGGTTCCTGGAACACTTCGCGTGGATCACCTACGCCATGGACCGCATAGGTGGGCAGCATGACAATATGTGGGATTCAGCGGACGGCTTCTTCTACGATCTGCTTCATTTTCCGAACGGCGACACCGAGCGGCTAAAAATCCGATCCATGGTGGGGCTACTCCCGTTATGCGCTGCCACCGTATTCGAGGCGGGCACGGCCGAGAGACATTCCCGTATCTTCGAACTTGTTCAGTTATTTCAAAAGCGCCATCCTGAGATAGCGAAGAAGATCGCGACAGCCGATGATCCGTCGCTAGGCGGATACTCCGGGCGACGATTGGCAGCCGTTTGCAATAAGGAAAAGCTGCAGCGAATCTTGGCGTACATGCTCGACGAAAACGAGTTTCTCAGCCCATATGGAATACGCTCGCTCTCGAAGTATCACCTCGATCACCCCTTTTCATTCTGGCTCGCCGGCCATGAATACAAGGTGCAATACCTTCCCTCCGAATCGAATACAGGAATGTTTGGGGGCAACTCCAACTGGCGCGGCCCCATTTGGATGCCGGTCAACGCGCTGATCATACGCGGCCTGTTGCAGATGTATCCGTTTTATGGTCCCGACTTTAAAGTCGAGTGCCCGACCGGCTCGGGGAACTACATGACACTGTTTGAAGTGGCAAAAGAAATCGGTCGCCGCCTGTCGAGCATCTTTCTACGCGACGCCAACGGCAAGCGCCCCGTTTATGGGGGAACCAAGAAGTTTCAGGAAGACCCATACTGGCGTGACTACATTTTGTTCTACGAGTACTTCCACGGCGACAACGGTGCGGGATTAGGCGCCAGCCATCAGACGGGATGGACAGGCCTGATCGCGCGTAGCCTCGATCTGTTTGCACGTATTAACCCCGAAGACGGGTTAAAGGAACCCGCAAAAGTCATGTCTCGAATGACGCGCGACCAAGTTGCGGGTGAAAGCGCAGGATAGGTTTGCGGCCGGCCGAATTAAATCGGGATGGACGGATAGCGACGCGAGACATTCACGACGAAGTGCTAGCTAAGCGCACCGGACTTCAACAGGCCATCATGATTCAGGCGCCGGAACGACTTAGAAAAATGAGCGCAAGACTTCCACAGTCGTGTTTCAGAACACTAGCTTCAGCGTGAACTGTGCGGACCTGGGACCGCCGA
>JAFAUR010000095.1 GCA_019243205.1 Acidobacteriaceae bacterium
CCCCGAAGGGCTTCATCGCTCACGCGGCGTCGCTGCATCAGAGTTTCCTCCATTGTGCAAGATTCCCCACTGCTGCCTCCCGTAGGAGTCTGGCCCGTGTTTCAGTGCCAGTGTGGCCGTGTGCCCTCTCAGGCCGGCTACCGATCATTGCCTTGGTAGGCCATTACCCTACCAACTAGCTAATCGGCCGCGGACTCCTCTCTCGGCGCATTTGACTGCTTTCCCTTCGCAGGCTTATGCGGTATTAGCCCCGGTTTCCCAGGGTTATTCCCCACCAAGAGGTAGATGATCCACGTGTTACTCACCCGTACGCCACTGTACTCATGGATTGCTCCACTTTCTCGTGCGACTTGCATGTGTTAAGCGCGCCGCCAGCGTTGATTCTGAGCCGGGATCAAACTCTCGTTTGATCTTGTGAGACTCCCGACCCTGCCCTATTCCACTCTATGAGCGAAACTGACAGGACCGGTTATCGCCCCGGTTTGACTCAAAGTTCTGACGAATATTACTTTTTGCGTCCAACCAGATTGTCAAAGATCTGCGTAGCTGGAGCCCGAGCGATCCCCGCAGAACGGGAAAGACCCAACCCGCTACCGGCCTCGAAAGCCGTTTGGCTCGGGCGTCATTTTTGACAATGCACTGCCCGAACCGAAAATTCTTGGGTGAAAGAACTTGCCTGACAGGAGATGAGGCGTTACTGCTTCTGCTACCTGCCGAAACTGTATCCGCAGTTTTGAACCCCAACTGCGGCTACTCGCCCGGTGGCTCGCGCCACGCCAGACTTTCGTCTTCAACTGCTCAAGACGACCTTGATCAGAATAACAAACCACACCACTCTTGGCAACAGCAAATATCAAGAAAAATTTCGGTGCTGTGACTGTTTCTTGAAGTTTAACAAAACAAAAAGGTTGACTTTCGAGCTGCAGCTCAAGGAAACCTGAAATCCGCCGATGATTTCTTTAAAGAAGCTCCTTTTCATGCCTTCCACCACCAGAGTACTCGTAGCCGACGACCACGGCGTCGTCCGCAAAGGTCTTCAGTTCCTGCTCCAGACGGATCCTTCGATCGAGGTGGTGGGGGAAGCTTCCGACGGTCGTGAGGCTGTTCGGCTCACCGAGCAGCTCTCGCCCGACGTAGTGGTCATGGATATTACGATGCCTCAGCTCAATGGCATCGACGCTGCTTCGCAGATTGTGAAGCGGGATCCCGATGTAGGCATCATTATGCTGAGCGTGCATGCCGACGAGACATTTCTGGTCCGCGCTCTGGCGGCCGGCGCGCAGGGCTATCTGCTCAAGGATTGCGCCGAGGCGAGCCTGCTGCAAGCGGTTCACGCCGTCGCGAATAAGAAACTTTTCTTCAGCCCTTCGATTACTCAAACGCTGCTGGAGGATTACATGCGCCAGATGCAGAGCGAGGGTCTAGAGGATTCCTACGATCTTCTCACCGAACGCGAAAAAGAAGTTCTCCAATTGCTCGCCGAAGGTAAGTCCAACAAGGAAGCCGCCGCGCTTCTCAGTGTCAGCCTGTACACTATCGAAACGCACCGCAGCCGCCTGATGCAGAAACTGAACCTGCATTCGACAGCCGATATTGTACTCTACGCGATGCGGAAGCGAATCATCCAGTGAGTGCCTGTGGACGAGCTTAGGTTGTTAGGATCAAATTAGAACGTGCGTTGGCTCATTGTGCTGTCGATCGTTGGCTTTCTGCTGCCGGCTCCCTCTCCCGCTTATTCCGTCCTCACTCACGAAGCAATTATCGATTCGAGTTGGCCGCACGATCTCCGGCCGCTGCTCCTGAAGCGGTTTCCCAACGTTACCGAGGACCAATTGCGGGAAGCGCATGCTTATGCCTACGGCGGCGCCATTATCCAAGACATGGGCTACTATCCCTTCGGCAGCAAATTCTTCAGCGATCTAGTGCACTATGTCCGCAGTGGCGACTTCGTTTTGGTTCTTCTCAAGGACGCGCAAACATCGGGAGATTTGAACGACTACGCTTTCGCCCTCGGAGCTCTCGCTCATTACGCCGCAGACAACCATGGCCATCCCATCGCAGTGAATCGTACCGTGCCGATGGTTTATCCGAAACTCCGCGCGAAGTTTGGTCCCGAAGTTACCTATGAAGACAATCCCGCCGCGCACCTGAAGACCGAGTTCGGCTTCGACGTGATCGAAGTGGCTCGTGGACAATTTGCCGACGAAGCTTATCACGATTTCATCGGCTTCAAAGTTGCAAAGCCGCTGCTGGAACGGGCTTTTGAAGAGACCTACTGTATTCCACTCAAAGAGCTCTTCACCAGTCTCGATCTGGCGCTGGGCACGTATCGATTCTCGATCAGCCAGGCTATCCCGGAGATGACCAAAGCGGCTTGGGCGGCCAATAAAAAGGATATTCGAGCGCTTCAGGCGGGAATGACTCGCCGCCGGTATGTTTATCGCCTTTCCATCGCTCAATATCAGAAAGATTGGGACGATCAATACCAGCGGCCAGGATTCGGCGCGCGATTCCTCGCCTTCCTTTTCCGCCTCATTCCGAAAGTCGGACCATTCAAAGCGTTTGCTTTCAAAGTGCCACCGGCCGCGGCTGAGACTTTGTTTCTTGCGAGCGTCGGCGACACCATTCGCGATTACGGTGAACTACTCTCTGCCGCGAGTGAAGACGGGCTGAAGCTTCCGAACGAAAACTTCGACACCGGCCAACCGACACGCCGCGGCGATTATCATCTCGCCGACGATACGTACGCGAAGCTGCTGGAGCGGTTCGATGGACACCTGAGCAACATTTCAAATTCGCTCGGGGCGAACATTCTCAGCTTCTATGGGACATGGGGAAGTCCTGATTCGGACAAGGCCAAAGCCGCGCTGGCAGGTTTGCGTCAGCGCACGGAATCCTCGTGCTTGAGCGGAAGCACTACCGCGATCTGTGTACCTTTGCCCGGCTCCGATTGAATCGATAACCGTCCGCACAGTTCGCGTACTCGCTCGGCGATACCGAGCAAACCCAGCCCATAACGGACGCCGTTCTGTTTCTCGAATCCGACGCCATCGTCTTCCACCAGCACAGCGATCTCACCGCGAGAATCCTCCAGCTTTACGTGGATGTTCTTGGCCTGAGCGTGCCGGGCGCAGTTGGTGAGGCCTTCCTGCACGATTCGATAAAGATAGGTCCGGTGCGGATCGGGGATGTCGCGCAGGTCGCCGTCCACTTCCAATCGAATCGGCGTGTGATAGCGCCGGGAATGCTCGCGCGCCTGCCATTCCAGCGCCGCCCCTAGCCCCAGCACGTCCAGCATGGCCGGCCGCAATCCCATGGCGATATCGCGTGTTGTCTTCAGTGTGCTATCGGTTAGTTTCTTGGCCTGTTCCAGGTGCGGATCGCTCTCGCCCTCCGGCGCTACGCGGCCGCGCTCCAGATGGCCCAGTTCCATCCGCAACGCCGTAAGCAACTGCCCGATTTCATCGTGCAACTCTCTGGACAGCGCTTTTCGCTCCTGCTCCTGCGACGACACTAACTGTTGCGAGAGATGCCGCAGACGTATCTCGCCCGTCGCGCTTGCTTTCTGATGCGCCGCCGATTCCTTTTCAAGCGAAGAAATACGAAACACGCTTGCGCCGGCGATAATCGTTCCGAGCACCAGCGCCGTCAGCATGGTTTCCCAAATGTCGTTCTGCAGATGCTGGACGGACTGGCTTAAGTCCCGCCGCCGCGCTTCGAAATTCTCTTCGTTCAGCTTTCCCAGCTCTTCGGCGATCGCGAAAATCGGCGTGGTCTCCGAACCAAAACCATCGTCCATCAAGTGGGCTTTGGTCAGAGCCGGTGTCTGCTGAAATTCCATACCGACGATGGTCAAATAGGCTTTGAGTGCGTTCTCTAGCCGTTGGACGGGCCCGCTGCCGTGTTGCGGCCGTACTGACTTTAATTGCGTCAAGCTGGAGACGGTCGCCGCGCGCAAAGTGGCCAATTGCGCCGAATACAGCCCCGGCGAGACGTCCCGCTCAAGCAACCGGTCGCGCCGCAGCACCGCCACGCGAGACGTATTCGAGCGTATGCTTTCCACCAGGTTTTCGATGTGCCGGTAGTTGTCCTCCACGGTCAGAATCTGCTGATGAATCCTTCGGGTTTCCTGAATGCTGGCCACACCCGACAATCCTATGACCAGCAACAAAAACCCCAATCCGAACACTGACACCGGCCAGATGCTTTGCGGGATGCTTTTCACCATGGTACGCGCCTGAACACAGTACTGCTGATTGGCCTCGGTACTGGGCTCCGCTAATCTATCGGCGGGCTTGTTCGACTTCGTTAAGTACCCCAGAATCAAGGCATATTACACAGAATGATCGCGGCAACAACCCGCAGATACATCTAGGAGAAAGAACATGAGTACACAAATTTTGTTTTCTATGCTGCGAGCGTGGAAAGATCGCCGGGGTCAGGATCTGATTGAATACGCTCTGATGGCGGGCTTCGTTGCCGTCACTGCCGGGGCGATTATGCCCGGCGTTAGCACCAGCATCAGCACGGTTTTTCATCACGTCTCATCGGTAATGACGGCGGCGGGAGCCGAGGGTGGCCGCCGTCCAGTTCCGGCCAGCAGATAGCGGCAGTTCGTCCGAACTTTGGGCAAGGCTGCTCGTATTCTGTTGGTATGAGCAGCCTTCTTTCCGATCTGCGGCACGCCCTCCGTGTTCTGACCGCTAATCCAGGATTTACCGGTGTCGCGGTCGCCGCTCTGGCGCTCGGCATGGGCGCCAATACCGCCATCTTTTCGGTGGTCAACGCGGTATTGCTTGCGCCGCTGCCTTATCCGCAGTCCGATCGCATCATGCGAATTGAGCGCGGCTACAAGGGGAGTGAGGACATCGGCAAAGCAGTCTCAATCCCCAAATTCATGGCATGGAAGAAGGCCAACCAGACTTTCGACGCCATGGCTGTCTATGATTTCTCGGGACCTGGACTGAACCTCGGCTACGGCGATCGCCCTCAACAAGTCAAGGGGATTCACGTCTCGGCCGATTATTTCCGGGTATTCGGCGCCACGCCCTCTTTCGGCCGCACCTTCGTGGCGAAAGAGGATCAGCCCAACGGCCCGAAGGCGGTGGTGCTGAGCAACGATCTCTGGCGAACCCGTTTCGGCGGGGACGTGTCGCTGATTGGCAAACCGATCCTGCTGGGCGGCGATCCGTTCATCGTGGTGGGAATCCTTCCTGCGAACTTTCATTCCGATCCTCCGGCCGACGCGTTCATTCCGCTCCAAGCCGATCCCGATAGCACCGATCAAGGGCACTATTTGTTTGCGGCTGGACGTCTCAAACCAGGCGTAGCTGTAAGTTCTGCGAACGCGAATATGATGGTCGCCGGCGAGCAGTTTCGCGCCGCCAATCCCAAGTGGATGGAAAAGAACGAAAGCGTCACCGTAATTCCGCTGCGCGATGCAGTGGTTGGCGATGTCCGCCCGGCTCTCCTGATCCTGGTGGGAGCCGTCGGCTTCGTT
>JAFAUR010000141.1 GCA_019243205.1 Acidobacteriaceae bacterium
ACAATCGTCACCGTCTGCGGCAGTATGCGCGGCGTCTGCAGCGGCGACACAGCCGTGCCGGTGTAATACTGCGATACTTCGTCCTTGGCATTCGTGTACGTGTACGAAGCGAATACCGAAGTGCTTCGCGCGGGGTGAACTTCTCCGCTCAGCTCAACACCTCGGGAAATTCCGCCTGCCGTGTTGTAATATCCACCCGTGCGGCCATACGGATCCACATAACCGGGCGGGAAGTCGAGAAAACCGATGATCGATTGCAAGCGGGAATAGAAATACGTCCCGCTGATCTTCACGCGCTCGTGAGCGAGATACTGATCGAACCCGAAGTCGCCCGAAACGGCGCGCTCGGGAGCAAGCCGTGGATCACCGCTCGGAATGTAGAAACCAGCATAGAAGTAACCCCCGAAGCGCTCGTATAAGGAAGGCATGCGGTAGCTATTCCCTACGTGCGCGCGAGCCTTGGTATTCGTGCTGCGGAAGAAATACGCGATCGATGCATCGCCGGTATATGCGTCAGGAGGCGACGGCAGCTGCACGTAAGGTGAGAGAGCTCCCGAAAAACTCGGCTGATAGAGCGTGGCGCGTGTGAAGCGGCCGGAAAGCAACACGATCAGGCGGTCGCCGGCAAATTTGAGCTCGTCTTGCGCAAAAGCCGCGTTCGTCTGCTGACGTGCCTTTGTCCGATTGTTGATGTGCTGAGTTGGATCGGGATTCGTGTCCGTCGTTACATCCAGATAATTCTCACGCTGGAACTCATAACCGGCAGTTAGCAACTGATGTTGGCCGGCCAGGTAATTTAGCTGCCCGCGCGCCGTGTCAATACGCCCACTGTACTGATCCGAAGTGTTATAGACCGGCTGGTAATAAGGCCCTGCAGGTCCATTGGTATTGTTGCGAACGGCATCGAAGATGCTGTATCCCGCGCGGATGGAGAGCCGAGAGTTCACCTCATCTTCGAAGCGGAACAGTGAGTTTGTAAAGTGTGAGTAGCGGCCGGCATCCGGGTCGGCAGGCGAAGGGATGAACGTCACTGACGGGATCGCAGGAATGATTCCCGTGGTCGGCGCGTTGGGAGAAGTGAGTGGACTCACGTTTTCCTGTAAGTATCCGGTGTTGGCGAAGGTGTCCGCGGAAATCCGGATATTCGATGTAAGCGCATAACCCACGTAGCCTTGGCCGTTCCAATCACGAACTGCACCCGCGTCATTCACGCCTTGCGTTACGTTCAAATACCCAAGCGCTGCGGAATACGTAAGGCGATTGTCGAGCGCACCTCCGCTAACGCGGGCCACTCCGTGGAAAAGGCCCAATCCCCCGCCCTGCAAATCGAGGTCACCGTGTACGGGCCCTCCGCCCGAATCAGTGATCAGGTTGATAGTGCCGGACATTGCATTGGATCCGTACAACGACGATCCCGACCCGCGCAGTACTTCAATACGCGTGGCGTCGGTCAGGAGCATGTCACCGAGATACGCGCTGGCCTCATCCTGGATGCTCGTCGGATCGCGGAACGGATAACCGTCGATGAGGATCGCGGTATCCGTGACGCGCAAACCGCGTGTCTGAATTGTTGTGAAGCTCCCGGGGCTACCGCGCGCACTCACACGCAGGCCGGGAACAGAACGCACGGCATCGGAAACCGAGAAGAGCCCACGGCGTTCCGCATCATCAACGTTGACGATATCGAGTGCCTTAGTCACCTGGTCAGGCGATTGCGGTTCGTTCGCCGCCGTCACGCTCACTTCCGTACGAACCGCCGCGATATCGAGACGAAGGTTGAGTTCCTGTGGCTCGCCGCGCGCGATCGTCATACTCTGCGGCTGGGCCAACGCTAGTCCTGGCGCACTCGCATCGAGAAGATAACGGCCCGCAGCAACATCGGTAAAGCGAAACTTACCCGAAGCATCCGTGGTCGCGGTGAGGTTCGCGGAACCCGCTACCTGCTGCAGGCTGATCAAGGCTCCGGAGACCACCGAACCGGAAGTATCCATAACCGAGCCTGAAATGGCAGCCGGCGGTGGAGCCGCTACGGCAATACGAAAAAAGAGAAGAGCTGAAGCCGCTGAGCAGCTAAGAATTCGAGACATGTGCGGCCCTCCCTCGAGGCGCGATTTTGTTCCAATCCGCTCCTTTGGCGCGGGCTGTGGCAGGTCTTCGGACTTACAGGCTAACTGTATGGAACAGCTTCCTACGGCCCCGCTTCCCGCCTCGTTGATGAGGCAGTGCATTCGTCGGGCTTTCGTTCCTGCTTACCGCTGCGGGGCAGTCCTGGATTTACACCAGGTTCCCTTTTGAACGCGTGAGTTCGACTGAATTC
>JAFAUR010000147.1 GCA_019243205.1 Acidobacteriaceae bacterium
CGAGATTCGTACTGATCTGGGCGAAAGTGAAATCGCTGTAGACAGCTTGCGGATTGGAAAAGATATTCAAGCCTGAACCGCCGGTGGCCGGATTGCCGGTTGTACCGATTCCGCCGGAGCCGGCAACGTTGTTGTTGACGCCCGTACCGATGGACGACGCGGAAACAGTGGGAACCGCGGGACTGTTGAAGACTGCGCGTTGGCCGCCGCCCCAGACCTGTGCGTTCTCGGTTACGTATAGAGGAGCGCCGCTCAATGCGCTCACGATGCCCGAGACATACCAGCCGCCCAAAACGGCGTTGACCGCTTTCGGAAACATCGAATAGCTGTTTGGCGTGTTGTAGACGAACATCGCGTTCAGGATATGCCTGTGATCGAACCGAGAAGGGCCGTACATGGCCGCGGGATAGAGAGGATTTGCCAGGTTCGCCGAATCATTCTGTACACCTTGGCTGGTATCAAGTGACTTAGAGAACGTGTAATTCACGTCATAAGTGAACCGGGTTCCGGTATGTTTCAGAGTTACGACGAGCGCGTTGTAATTGGACCAGCCCAGATTCGTAGCGATGCTGGGCTCGTTAATCTGCTGTTCGTCATACGGCTGCAGGCCAAGCCCGGTACGCAGCACATTCAAGCCGGGTTGGCTGCTGCTCAGGCTGTCAAACAGGTTGGAAACCTGGCCGTTGGTGAAGAAACTGGCATCACGGTTTGCAAGAAAAGCCGTGGTGGACGAGAAGCCGGCGCCGCGGCCCGCGTTCGGAAGCTGATTTTCGAAAAACGGCTGAACGGTTACCGGCTGCCCGGCGCGAAGTTCATTCGAAACGGCATCAAACGCTTGCGCGAACGTTTGGCCCGAGGCGCGGTCATTGAAGAAGTACGGACTTGCGGAGATTTGCACATTCGCTAGCAGCCTGCGGCCATATCGGCCGTTCCAGCCGACTTCGAGAATGTTGCCTTTGCCGATATCACGCTGGAGCGTAAAGTCTGTCGAGTAGATGCGCGGCATCTTGATATACGGATCGATACCGAAAGAGATCAGCTCGCTGTAGTTGCCGGCCGGAATGTATGGGCTCGCGATGGTGGCCGGATACGTGGGAGTCGGGATGTTGCCGTCCACGCCGACGCGGAACACGCTTTGGGCAGGATTCGCGTTTGCCGATGCTACACAGCCTGAGCCCGGCGTACCGGCTGCCGCACAATTCGTGAGGCCGGTAGTGATGGTTGAGTTTGGGCCAGCGGTCAAGCCGGGCGAGACCACCGCGATCTCACTCGAGAGGCGGCCATAGAAAACTCCAAAACCACCGCGGAGCACCGTTTTCTTTTGACCGAAGAGCGTGCCCAGAATTCCATGATCAGCAGACGGATTCCAGGCGGCCGACACGCGCGGAGCCACATCGCCGTAATCAGTGTTGTAAACCGTGGAGCGTTTTGATTGCGCAATGGGTACGAAGGCGAGCGTCGGATTGTAGATTACGCCAATGTTCGAGTAATTGGCTTTTGTCTGGATATATTGGAGGGCCGAAATCAGGTTGCCATTGCTGGCGTCGGTGAGGAGCGCCTGTTCCTGGTTTGCAAACGTGTAAGGCGTTTGCCAGCTGTAGTTCAATCCATAAGTCAGGGTGAACGACGGTGTCACGCGCCAGACATCCTGTCCGTAGAACGAGTAGAAGTAAGCGAGCGCGTCCATGTAAATCGGTGTCCCGAATGGCTGAGCCTGCAAACTGCCGTTACGTACGAGAAAGGTGTTGTCGTCATTCATCAGTCCTAGGGTCGTTGCGTACAGGGAGTCCCAGGTCGCGACCTGAGTGGACGGCAGGCAGTTTACAGTCAAACCGCTTGAGCATGTCGGAGGACGATCCGCTGCCGGTATGACCAGAAACGACGAATCGGCCGTCGTGGTCGCATTCAAGGAATTGACAGCTCCGCCTACCTTCCCGGTATGAATATGGAACTGGGGCAGGCGCTGGAAGTTGGCTCCTACCTGGAGGACATGTGTGTTCTTGGTCCAACTGACGTCGTCAACGAATTGCAAATTGATGTTCCGATTGAATTGCGTCCGGACGGTATTGCTCATCGTGATAGGGGCGGTGAAGATGTTTGGCGATACGGCGACATACCCGTTCGAGCCATCGTTGGTGCCGGGAAGCGCAAGTGTACTGGCAATCGTGGAAAGCTGGGGCCGCAAGCCGCCATTCCGATTATCGACATAGCCGAAGCGGAAGGTGTTGATCAGATTCGTGGTGATTATGCCGGTGAGCCCGCCAATGTAAGCCGATGTCCAAGCCGGCGTCTGATCCTCATTCTGAACATTATTCGGGTTGCGGATATCGACCACCAGCGGAGACGAATTGTACTCGAGATCCCGTGAGTAACTGAAGCTGCCGTTGAAGCGCCACTTGTCGGTGATGTTGTGATCAAGCCGGAATGTTCCGAAGTCCTGCGTCAGCGGTGACTTGACATTAGCGGTAAAGCCGGCGGTATTCAGGCCGTCGCCGACCGAACTATTGTTTGGCGCCGGCTCCAGGGCCATCATTGCTGACATGGTCGGGCTGACACCGATGCCGCGTGGATCACAAGCCTGATTACCCGTTGTGCTGCAAAGCTTCGAAGTCGTCAAATTGTAAGAATTGATGTTTCCTGCCGCATCTTTAAAGCGCAGGATGCCCTGCTTCAAAGAATTTGTGGGGACCGTCGAAGTGATCAGAAACGTTTCCGGGTAGCGGCGCGCCTCGTATTCTGCGAAAAAGAATGTTTTGTCATGGATAATGGGCCCGCCGAGACGTCCGCCATAGCGATTGTCGGCCACATGAGGCTTCGGAAGTCCGAGGCGATTGTTATCCCAAGTGTTCGCGTTCAGGATGCTGTTTTGTGTGTACCAGAGGAGCGCGCCGTGGAACTGGTTCGTTCCAGAGCGTTGAACCAACGTAACCTGGCCGCCTGAACCGCGTGTGAAAGTGGAGTTCGAGTTCGAGACGGCGACGCGGAACTCGTCCGTTGCTTCCACGGAGACCATGAGCACCGGGCGTGCGCCCTGGTCGCTGTTGATGGTCGAGTTCGTCGAGTTATCTGTGACGTCGATCCCGTCGAAGGTGAAGGTGGTTTGATCGTTCAAAGCGCCGGCGATGGAGGCGCCGTTGTCGCTGCCGGTCTGGGGCGTGGTTCCGGGCTGGAGCAGCAGTAATTCCTGCGCCTGCCGCAACCGCGTCGGGAGACGCAAGAGAGGCTGTGTTCCAATCACATCGCCCAAACTGGAATCCGCCGTCTGCAATTGGACCTGCGCTTGTTCCGCCGTGACTTGCACAGTCGATGAAACCTGCCCCAGCTGGAGATTGAAGTTGACCGTGGCGCTCGAGTTCACTTCCACGGTGACCCCGGTGATCACGGTCTTCTGAAATCCCTGCGCGGTCGCAGTCACCGAATATGTTCCGGGCGAGACGGCCGGAAATGCATAATCACCGTGCGGATCGGTCGTTGCTGTCGTCTTTACGCCCGTCCCCGTGTTTGCGATTTCGATCGATGCGGCAGCGACGGCCGCGCCCGACGGATCGTTTACCGCTCCGAGTATGGTGCCTGTCGCTGCCGTCTGGGCCCATGCCGAAGACGCGCAGACGCCCACACAAATCAGGCAAGAAAAAATTTTCAAGCTGCCCATAGAAGCCTCCACCAGCGAACGCAATGCGAGTGTTCTCGTCGCCAGTACTTTTGGATTAATGTACGGCGACGTTTCACAATTGTCAATCGAAAATCATTTTTGCGGAAGATTGATTCAACTTAGCTACCTGCCAGCGTAGATGCGATGTTAGTCGCAGAGCGCAACGTGAGAGCGACAAATGTCAGTGTGCCGTTAGTACATCCCGCGTGCGGCAAAGTGGGCGACCCAACTACGTAGAGATTGTCGTGGTCATGAGTTCTTCCGAAGCTGTCGCATACACTGGTTGCGGGATCTTCACCCATGCGGCAGCCGCCTGCAGGATGATCCAGATAATTGCCTTCGCTGGTTGAAAGAATTTTCGAGTTTCCCGTCTTGGCAAGACGATCAAATACGCCTTTCACGTGGTTGCGTGTGAAGTCCTGTCGGGCAAGAGTGGCAGAGTCGAGGCGGTGTTCGATCTTGGGGAGCGGGTCGCCGAAGCGATTCCCCGCCGCGTTGTTAAGAGTCAGGGCGCTATCTTTGGCCGGATGAACGTCACAATAGGCACGGACACGAGCGGTTCCTTTCTGCGCTCGGCCCCTCCAATCCTGGAGCAATGAGTCGCCAAGCAGCACTGTGCCATCGGCCGTGCGAAGTTTCGGCTGACGCCCGACGCTGCTCTCCCATACACGGAGGTCATGCCTGACATACGGTTGGTCCGGCTTACACCGGAAGAACTGGCGAGAGATCAAGCCGTAATCTTCGTACATGCCGGGATATAACTTGGCATCGACTTCAATAAACGCTGAGATAAATGAATGCCCACACATGTAACGCCCGACTAACCCGGAGCTATTCGCCAGTCCGTTAGGAAAGCGTGAGGAGTGCGAAAGCAGCAGGAGATGGGGACTCCAGCAATAACCGGCAGCAAGCACGAAGGTGGAAGCTTCAAATTCGACCACTTCGTCGGGCTTAGCGTGGCTGACGCCGCGCGCGGCGATGATTCTTTTCGGATTGGAGTCGTGCGGGATGAGTTGCCGGACCAAGGTCTGATCGAGGAGCTGGATTTTCTTTGCCGCGAGCAACTGCTTGTACGTGAAGTCTGGCGAGTAACGCGCACCGGTCGGACACATCAGACAGGTATTGCACCGCACACACGCCGGCCTTCCGTCGCGCGGAACCGAGTTCTTGGCCTGCGGTGTGGCCCAGAAGGGAATGCCGCTCTGCCCTGCCCACTTCTGCAACTCCAGCAAGTTGTACGTCAACGGAATGGGAGTCATCGGATACGGCTCCGAACGCGCGTCCTCAGGCAAAGGGCTGGGTTCACCCGAGACTCCCAGACACCGCTCCGCTTCGCAGTAGAACTTTTCGAGATCGTGCCAGGCGAGGGGCCAGTCAACAGACAGACCGTAGAGAGACTTGAGCCGGAGATCCTCTTCCGAAAAGCGGTTGCAGGTGCCGCCCCAATGGAGAGCGGAACCGCCCACCGCCATGGTTCGCGAAATGACTCCTTCGGCGGCCTGATCGGGGATAAAGTCTCCAGGCCAGGCGTTCTCGCCATATGCGAGGTTGCGCTGGCGATTCTTGAAGCGATTCTCAAGATCGAAGATTCGCTTGCCGGCCTCGACGACCACAATCGATTTGCCGGGCCGCAGCTCGCTCAGTTTCTGCGAAAGCATAGCAGCCGAAATGCCACCTCCGATGATGCAGACGTCACTTTGAACTTTTTTCATCAGGACCGCTTCGGGATGGCACGCGGAGCGACATCGGAGTGTTCCGTTCCGCGGCACTGGTAGCGCTCGATCGCGGCCTGGTAGCACAAATCGGCTGCCGCACTGCTGTGGAAATAGAAGCTCATCAAGTCTGCCACGATATTCTTTCCGCGTGGAATCGGAGTAAGATCGCGCACTTCATCCTGTCCTAGACAATCGAGAACGGCCGTACGCGCTTTCTCGCGATCGCCTGATAACAACGCCGGTTTCAGACGTTCCAGTTGCTTTAGATACACGGGAGCCGGCGATGCCGGTAGGGGAACGACACGAGTGTGACCGTAGCCGTGCTCGGTATCGGCGCCGGGGCGGTAGTCCTGAACCCATTGCGTGAAATCATGACAGAGTTTCAGAACGGCTTGGGCTCCGATCGAGCCCGGAAGCACAATCTGCGCGAGAGCGTCGAGCGCGTCTGCCTCGCTGCCCGGGAAGGTTACCGTTTGCGCCCAGACCCGCCACGGGCGGACGGGGAAAACGCTTAATGAAGTTGCAAGCAGTCTTACGAAGGATCGCCGGCGCATCGCGGTCACGGTGAAGTTTTGGCCGCCGCCGGAGGGAAGATCAGCGGAAGCGCCGCCTCCGAGGTGAACATGCAGCGCGCATTGTGCCCGCACAGCGGGACAACGGTCACGTTGTGCTTCGCGCCAAGCTTTGTGTTTACGAGTTTTGCGAAGGCCTGCCCCCGTGCGAGTCTCGTTGGTCCTTGCGCCATAGCCGGACAGGACGAGTCGAAACCGCCGAGCGGAAGAATATCGATTTCACCGAGCAAGTAGGTTACGGGCCGCGACGTGAGTTGTTTTCGAAGCTGGTCATCGCTCATTTTAGCCGTATACCCCGCCTCCGTTCGATCTTCGAAACCATAGGGCCACTTGTCGTAAGTCGTGCAATTCCGGGCATCGCGGAAATGTACGAAATCGGTGGCTTCCGCGTTGGGGCGCACGGCATCCGGATAGGCATAACTCGAGGGATTGGAGACTACATAGGTGATTGGTACTCCAAGCTCGTCGTGGACCTTGTTCGCCATCTCGTAGCGTGTCACGAACTGACCACCGGCAGAGTGCCCGGCGACTACAATTTCCCGAAGATTCGGGAAAACCTCTTTTTTGGCGAGTTTACGCAGGATCTCGTCGACGAAGAGAAATGAATCGACCTTGTTGTTATTGATGGCAGGCCCGCCGGAGCGCCAACTGCCGCAATTCCAGCTCACTTCGTTCGGCGCCAGAGTATCCTTGCAGCCGCGTCCATCATTCGAAGCCATACGCGGAGCGACTACCACCGTGTCTTCGAGCGCGCTTCCCAGGAATGCAGCGCCCACCGCTGTGCGGAAGTAGTTGTCGGCGTCGCGATTTGCGCCGTGCACCATGACCAGAGCACGAGTGATGTTCGCATTCTTTTCTGTAAGCGAGTAGGTGCGGTAGACGACGGACCGGGACGGGCCGCCGGGGAACGAGATCCATTCCGTGCAGGTCGAATTCGCCTGGATGCACGGAGCGCTCCAGGCATTTGCGGCTAAAGACAGGGACCCTATAACTAAGGCGACTCGTATGCCTGATCCGATCACTGCTTTTCTCCTCTCTTGGCATTGTGCGC
>JAFAUR010000150.1 GCA_019243205.1 Acidobacteriaceae bacterium
CTATGTCGGGCTCATCCCAACTGAATCCTCCAGCGGCGTTCATCAACGGTTGGGGCACATCAGCAAGCAGGGCAATGTTCTTCTACGTCTTCTCTTAGTAGAAGCAGCACAAGCTGCAGCACGCTTTGATCCCGAATGGCACAAAAAATTTTCGCACCTGGCGATACGTCGTGAGCGGAAGATCGCCAAAGTGGCGATGGCACGGAAACTCGCTGTGAGTCTGTATTGGATGTGGCGCCGGCAACGCAGTTCTCAGATGGCGTCCAAAGTCGGTTCGTACGCGGGATAGCTCGAGACGGCCTATGGTGTGCACTCAATCACCGAAACACTGATTGAGCGCCCCGCTCCTTGTATGGGAGTTCGAAAAAGTAATCATGGTTGATGTTTGACCGGAGAGATGGTTGGGTCGAACTGAGTTCTACCCGAAAAGATTAGTCGACGAGCCTTCGAAGTCGTATGGCAGGTTGTTTGCAATTTTTGAACGGTGTCGAGCGTGTACTCCCTGAAAGTGCACACAGGAGAAGCCCGCGCCAAAAAATGCTTGACAAGCGTAGTAGTTGTTAGAGATGGGCCGTCACACGAGATCTTATCTGGGATGCCCAGTTTCCGGATTGCGGTTATAAAACCGAATGAACATTCGACCCCGTGTGATCGTAATACAAGCTGAACTCCCGCCCAGTGTTAATTTTCTTGTGATCGTTTGGGCAGGATTGTGACACAACGGCAATGTCAAAAATGAAAAAGTATCTGTCGCCAGCTGAATCAAAGCAATACAAAAGTCGAAACGGGATCGCGGAGTGGGCCCTAACCATTCTTCTGCTCCTGTTCGGAACAACGACATTATGCCAGGCATTCGTAATACCTACGGGTTCGATGGAGGACACGTTGCTTGTCGGCGACCATCTGTTGGTAGACAAACTGGCATATGCGCCGGCCAGTTGGATGAGCAGGCACTTCTTACCCTACGAGGACCCGCAGCACGGAGACATCATCGTCTTCCGTTACCCGCCTGATATTCAGCAGACCCTGGTTAAGCGCCTCATTGGCCTTCCGGGAGATCGCATCAGGATTAGCAATGGTGTGGTGTATCGAAATGGCAAGAGGCTAAACGAACCGTATGTCTACCACAAGTATGCGTACGATGCCACCCTCGATAACTTTCCTTGGCCATGCTGCCGCCCAGTAAAGGAAGAGTCTGCGCTCAAGGCACAACAGCAGATGCTCGAGCAAGACGTCAGCTCAGGCGAGGTAATCGTGCCCGAAGATTATTACTTTGGGATGGGTGACAATCGCGATAACTCTTCGGATAGTCGATACTGGGGTTTCATTCCGCGGGACAATGTCATCGGAAAGCCCTTTTTGATCTATTGGTCCTATCGGGCATCCACCGAAGACCTGACAGGCGAGACACCGGGTTCCTTGCTGACGCACGGTGTGGATTTGGCACAGCATTTTTTTACCCGAACACGATGGGATCGTACGCTAAGAGTCGTACGCGGATTCCCCGACTCGGGAATGCCGATCCGTCCGCTCCCGCCGAATCCCGGTCTAGCTAATCCGTAAGGCGGGTGCCGCCCGACCGGACAAAACTCGCCGAGAATTACCTGAAGCAGACCGTGTAACCAGGTAGCATCCCTTTCTCAACCACCTCTCCGAACCAGTATTCATAGCCATGTCCGCGCGCGTACTTGGCGTTGAATTCCTCCACGGTGAGTAGGCTAGTTGCGACCCTCATTCTCTTCATTATTCCTAAACAGGCCCGACGAACTGGGCTAAACTAATCATCTACGTCCAATGCCTAACCACGGAAAAGTAAAGGTCGGGATCATAGGGTCCCAATTTGAAGCCGATATTCATGCAGTTTCGTTCCAGCTCATGCCGGAAGAGGCTGAAGTGGTCGCCGTTGCATCGCCCACTCCGGGACATGCCGAAAAGCTAGCCAAAAAATATGGCATTCCCCGCGTGTTCCTCGATTACCGGGAGATGTTGAAAGAATCCGACATCGAAATGGTGACCATCACGGCGCCCAATTACCTGCATGCACAAATGACGGTCGATATTGCGAAAGCCGGCAAGCATGTCGTGTGTGAAAAGCCGCTTTGCATGACGCTCGCCGAAGCGGACGAAATGATCGATACTTGCAGGCGCGAGGGCGTCCTTCTGGCATACGCGGAAGAATTATTCTTCACCCCGAAATACGTGAAGGCCAAAGAAATGGCGGATCAAGGCGCTTTCGGCAAAGTGTACCTGGTGAAGCAGAGCGAAAAGCATTTCGGCCCGCATAGCGATTGGTTCTGGGATGTGGAGCGGTCGGGCGGCGGCGCTCTCATGGATCTTGGTTGTCATGGCATCGCGTTCTGTTATTGGCTTCTCGGCCGGCCCGCGATCACTAGCGTCTACGCCCAGCTTGGAACCTACGTTCATGCGGACAAGACCAAAGGAGATGACGACGCGCTTTGCATTCTCGAATTCGAGAACGGAGCAGTCGGCTTGATTGAAGACAGCTGGTGCCGGCGTGGAGGCATGTCGGATCGCACGGAAGTCTATGGCGAAGGCGGAGTGACTTATGCGGATTTGCATATGGGCAACGCGCTTCCCACTTACAGCGAGTACGGATTTGGTTATGCGGTGGAGAAAGCGCCGACGACTACCGGTTGGAGCTATCCCGTGTTCGAAGAGCATTGGAACTACGGCATTCCGCAAGAGATGCGGCACTTCGCTCGATGCGTGCGGGGGAAAGAAACGCTGCAGGCGACCGGCGACGATGGG
>JAFAUR010000449.1 GCA_019243205.1 Acidobacteriaceae bacterium
CCGCGCGCCGAGCGGATTTCCTGGTCCGCCCGCCATGAAGCGCGGGAGATAGGGCTGTCTCGCAATCATCTCGGGAGGCGGAGTCCAATCCGGCCACTCGGCCTTGCGCACGATTGTCACGAGTCCCGACCATTGGAAGCCTTCGCGACCCACGCCGATCCCGTAGCGCAGGGCTCGGTTGTTGCCGAGCACCAGATAAAGAAACCGCTCCGCCGTATGGATTTCGATCGTGCCGGGCGCATCGGTAGTGCGGAAGAACACGAGCTGGCGGCGGTAAGGCCCGTCGGTGATCACGACCTCCTCGGTCGAGACACGGCCGGGCTCGTCGCCGACGTCGAGTGTCTCCCGCATCGCGGATTCGGAGGCGGCTTGTGCGAAGGCGGGCCCGTTAGTTGCGAGGCATGCGGCCGTTCCCAGGCAAAGGCAAACCGCGCCGCATTGCAGCGCGCTCAAGCTCGAATGGCAAAATCCGGAAGACATGCTCGCTCCTTTAATTTGCTGGAAATCAACTTCGGGCCGCGCCGCATCTCACATAGATGAAAGTACCGTATCGGGTGTTGGTCTCAGGGCTTACGAACCGCGTCACGAACATGTTGTCGCTCATCTGGAGAATTTCGCGATCCTGCTCGTCGCCCGGCGGCCCCTCAAAGCCGAGATAAGTCTTGCCGCCGGGGCCGCCCTTCAAGGTCAGCTCGTGGGGCGTCGGGTCGTCGGCCACATGCATCATCACGCCGTCCGTCGGACCCTTGGAAATCGTATAAGGAAGCTTGCATTGCGCCCGAGCTTGCGCCTCCGTTCGTGCCTTGTCCTTGTCCTGGCGATAAGAGGCCACGCCCCACTTGCCGATGAGTCGGTCGACGGGATAGGCCGCGGGCGTCGCTCGTGGCAGGGCAGTCTCACCGGGCGTGCCGGCGCAACCCGAAAGCGCGAGTGCGCAGGCGATCAGGACGAATGTCCTGGGGCGCCCATTGCGCATTTCTTTACCTGAAAAGGAAAAGCCTGGTCGCATGCCCACCTCCCGATGCACCGCCCCGTCATTCATCGGTTTGCCCTTCCGTGGAAAGCGAGGTTCTTATGTTCCGTCACTCGCGTAATTGTGGCGAACAGCGTTTCCTAATGATTGCTGCTGCCGCCTGCATCCTGGACCGTACGAAGTACCTCGTCGAGGTTGAATGCAGCGGGCTTCTGACGTGGCGGAAACTGCTTGAACGCCTCTATCTGTTGAGCGACGATCGCTTGCATCCCGTAGAGAAGATAGGCGTGGGAGATCAACCAGTCCCAATAGGTGTTCGAGTTTTCATCCGCCCGTTCGAACGGATCACGGCGCAGGTTGAATATCTTCGGCGCTCGCAGCTTTACGAAGGGCTCGAACCAGCACATCAGCTGCTTCGCCCTCTGTTCCATGAGCACCATTTTCCAGTCGCCCATCCGGATTGCCAGGATGTCGCCGTCATCGCTGATGTAGAAGAAGAATTGCCGCGGCCCGTGCTTCTCGGCTCCCGTCAGGTAAGGAATGAGGTTATAGCCGTCGATATGCACCTTATAGGATTTCTTCCCGATCTTGTGCGTTTTGAGAAGCTTGTCCTTGATCTCCGGCTCTCCCGCGGCTGCAAGCAGGGTCGGCAGCCAATCCTGATGTGACGCGACGTCGTTGAACACCGAGCCGGGCTGGATCTTGCCCGGCCAGCGCACGAAGATCGGCACTCGCCAGCCGCCCTCCCAATTGGTGTTTTTCTCGCTGCGGAAAGGGGTGATCCCGGCGTCCGGCCAGCTGTTGTAATGGGGACCGTTATCGGTCGAATACATGACAATCGTGTTGTCGGCGATGCCCAATTCATCGAGCTTGTCGAGCATGGTGCCGATCTTCTCGTCATGGGCCACCATGACATCGTTGTATTCCCCCTGGCCTCCGCTTTTGCCTTTGTGTTGCGCGGCGCTGTGGGTCCTGAAATGCATCCCTGTGGTGTTGTACCACAGAAAGAACGGCGTTCCTTCATTGTTACACTCATCGATGAAGTTGAGCGCGTGCTCCGTTACCTCATCATCAATGGTTTCCATGCGTTTCTTGTTGAGCGGGCCAGTGTCCTCGATCTTCTGTCCGCCCTTTCTGTCCGCCCAGCAATGGAGCACGCCCCTCGGCCCGAAGCGCTTCTTGTAAGCGGGGTCCTTGGGATAATCGGGGTCTTCCGGCTCTTCTTCAGCGTTGAGATGGTAGAGATTACCGAAGAACTCGTCGAAACCATGCATCGTCGGGAGGAACTCATCCTTGTCGCCCAAATGGTTCTTGCCGAATTGCCCGGTGGCATAACCTAATGGCTTCAACAACTCGGCGATCGTCGGGTCTTCCGCCCGGATGCCCACGTTCGCGCCTGGCATGCCGACCTTGGTCAGGCCGGTACGGATCGGGTTCTGGCCGGTGATGAAAGCGGCCCGTCCCGCGGTGCAGCTTTGCTGGCCATAGTAATCAGTAAACGTTGAACCCTCGTGGCCGATCCTGTCGATGTTTGGCGTCCGATAGCCCATCTGGCCGCGGTTGTTGTAACTGATGTTCCACCAACCGATATCGTCACCCCAGAGGATGAGGATGTTGGGCTTGCCTGCCTTGGCCATCTTGCACTCCTTCGATCTGCTTTTCTTTTGACGTTCTCTTCCGAGCGGCGGCTATACGAGGCGAAACAGCACGGCGGCAAAAGCAAACAGGCCGACGCCGACGAGCAAAACGGCAACCGCGATAACGGGTGTCTGCATCTTTTCTTTTGTCGCCCCGGGTCGCGTGCCTGCAAGGGCGACGAAATCCGCGCTCCACAAATAGCCAATGGCCCAGCGGTACTGCCAAATCGAGATGAGAAGCGCGAGGACGCCGCTCGAGATCAGCGCGAGTCCGAGAAGTTTCGGAGCGCCCGGATGCCGCGCGGCTTGCGTCCCGGGCATGTCCTGTAAGCGTTCGAAGAATTGGACGATCGCGAAACCAAAGCCGATGAGTGAGACCGCCGTGCGCAGCCACGACATCATGGTGCGCTCCACGCTCAGGCGGGTGCGCAGCCAACCGAAATGACTATCCGCCGTCACCCTGAGATCGAATCGGCTCACTCTCGAGGAGGGGCTCGGATCTGTCATTCCGGATGACTTTCGGGACGATTGAAAAAGGCACGCCTACTCCAGGCTCGCACCACCAGCCCGCGCATGACGAGATACGGCACAAACGCCAGCAGCAATGCGATGATCACCGCCTCCACGGGATAGAACTTCTTGAACACCATCAGCTGGTAGATCACATCCATCGCGATCCCGAGCAAGATGATCCTGGCCGTCGCGTTCAATCCTTCGTTCAGCCTCTCGATGCGCTGCCGTGGGTCGCGCATGATGGTCCAGAAATACGGGGAACGGCCGTTACGAGCGTCCTCGAGACCATCGTGAATCGCGGCGATCACAGCCATCAAGGGCTGCAGAATGAATCGAAACGACATCGCGCTGTCCGGCCGATCCACGAGGTTGTGCCACACGCGGAAAATGTTCTTGACGGTGACCCCGTGCCACGCCACGCCGGCAACGATCAGCAAGGCGCCGAGGCCGACGACGATCTTGGCCAGAGTCGTCAATTCACGCGGTGCCGGATCCGTCATGCGATGGCTGCCGCTTGCCTGATGACGCAGCGAAATCCGACATGGCTCGTGCTTGTATCGACCGGCTGCGCGTGACGCGCTGCCGGCCGATAGCGCCGGCAATAATTCGGCGCACAAAGGTGAGATCCGCCCTTGATGACCTTCCGTGCAATGCGTAGCGGTGCATTGCACGGATCAAAACTGTCGGCCTCGCTTCCACCGCGTGAGTTTTGCGGGATGCAACAAGGCTTCGTTGCATCCGCGACATGGCGGGTGGAGAACCAATCGGCGGTCCACTCCCAAACATTGCCGATCATATCGAACAGATCATAGCCGTTGGGCGCAAAGGCGAGCACGGGAGAAGTCCGCCTGTATCCATCGGTCGCGAGATTCTCGTGTGGGAACGAGCCCTGCCATGTGTTGGCCATGTGGTGACCGCCCGGCGCGAGCTCGTCACCCCACGCAAACTC
>JAFAUR010000454.1 GCA_019243205.1 Acidobacteriaceae bacterium
TTCCCACCGGGCAGAAGGTATCTCCATCCCTGGCAACCTCAACGCCGTTCACGATCACCCTGTACTTGCTGCTCTTCCAATCGACCTCGATGCGCGAGTTACCCGCCAATCCGATCACGCTGCGATCGCCTTCGCGGCGGTAAGACTCTACGTCACGATAGTGAACCTGATACCAGGGAACCATCATTCCGTAATAAAAGGCTGCCAAGTGCTCGGGAGTTTCCGGGCCGCCGAAGAATTCGTGCCCGTTATAGAACAAGCTGTAAATTTCGGGAGCCTTCCGCCACTCCTGCCCGGAAAGGCCCCAGATCGCAGAGTGACGATAGATGGTGGCCGCAAGCGGAATTGGGTCGCCTCCGAAAGGCGAGGCCCCGCCGGTCGGGCCGTTATCGTTCACGCTGTTCTTGCCGATGAAGGCATAGCGCATCTGCTCAGAGACGATATCGAGACCGCATTTCTTAAAGTCGTCAAGAACTTTGTATCGGCCCTCGGTAAGGTTTTTAATTCCGCTCGCGGGATGCTCCGGATCCCAGTCATTGCGGATCGGATAATACGAAAGCACATCGATCAGGTAAGTGTCTTTGACGGGGTAGGTTTTGCACGTGTATTGCACGCGCTGCGGCCCGGGCCCGGCCATATACTTCGCCAGACCGAGGATATACGATACTTCTCCGGTCCAGTTGCGGCTCTCCCATAATTGGCCATCCGGCTGGCGGGCAATGTACCTAGGGTCCCAGGCAGGGCTGCTTTTGTATGCGTCGTCGTAATTATCGGAAAAGCTCACGTTGGCGTTCACCGCGCGGCTTTCATTGATCAACTTCAGCAGACCAGTTCGGCCACCAGCTCTCGCATTCACCTCGTTGACTGCCGGATACCCGGTGTCTTTGCCGCGGAACTGCCAACCCCAGAGATAAACGTCTTGTGGAGTGTAGGCCGTCAGCATCGCCATTTGCCGGACCAGTTTGCCGGCCTGCTCAAAGGTCATATGAGGGGCCGGCCAGCGAGGCTCATCGACGTGAATCATGTACGGCAGGCGGTCGTCGTAATAGTGGGTAGGAATTTCAGGCATGCGCGCGCGTACGATTTTCGCGCCGTCCAGCCAGTCCACCGCGCCATCGCCGTCGGTATCTCCGGCGAAATCCAGCCGGGCCAACGGTCGCTGCTCGATCAGGAGATTCGGCGTTTTATCGTTGCCCTTGATCAGCGGCTTTCCGGGTTCCGCGTTCATGTCCCAAGCGAGACTTCCATTGACGCGGTGAGCGGCAACCGTGCCCAGGTCTGCCCTGCGGCGGCCGGTTTCACCTTCCACGGCCAATTCGGTGCTGTCCATGAATGCGATCGTTTCCTGGACGCATAGCGCCTTCGATGTTCCAATCATCACGACAGGCAGCGTGGCCGAAACTCCGAACCAGAATCGATTGGGCGGCAAGTGGCCGGTCTTTGCCTGGGAAAGCTGAATGAGGTTGCCGCCGTTATCACCGTGCGCCAACCAGGCGCCGCCGTCTTCCTCGTACACGGTGGCAAGGTCTGGAGTGCCGACATCGATCAATTGAAATCCCGGATCCTCTACGATGTTTTCCACCGAGACGAATACCGTTGCATCTCGCAATTCATAGCGGACCGTGAATGAAGCAGCTCGGCGGCCGTTTTCCTGTGCCGCGAAAGCGAAATCGCAGCGCGTACCAGTGACTTTGCTGTTTTCGGGCGTCAGGTTTATGTTCGTAAACGTATGAGGTTCCGCTTGGAATATGGTCGCGGTGATCGGATGATTGCTTGTAGCGCCGTGAATGATCGCCCCGCTCGGAACCAAGCGATATTCGGAGGGGAGACCAGTGTCGCGGTCCAGCCGCAATTCCAGCCTTGGCGAGCGCAGCCCGATGGTGTTGGCTGCAGGACTCTGAGGAAAACTGCTGGCGGCGAACCCGCAGAAAGTAATTCCTGCGACAAATAATCGGACAGCCAGCCGGGGAGAAGTGCGCAGACAGAAATAAACGCCGTCGTAAGTCATTGTTCTTGAGTGCCGGCGAGACGCATAACTTCGGGTACCGGTATCTTGCGAAGGCTAGCACAGCCACACCATCAGACTTTTGGTCTATTTTTATGCTGGCGTTGCGAGCTGTTACGCGCTATATTTCTAAGAATCACCTTACGTTAAACGCGGATTGAAGGTATGCAACTCGACCGCCCAGACTCGCACGAGACGATTATCCAGAAAAGCAGTGCGTGCATAGAACGTACGAAAGAACTGATCCGACAGTCGCGAGCGATGGACATGATTTTCCGCGACAATATGTCCAAAACGCTGGAACTGCTTTCAAGAGCGCGGGACGCGGCAGACGAACGAGGCGGCATGAACATGTGCCAGCCCTTTTCCGAAGGGGTTCTGGAGTATCTGAGACAGATCGATCGGAATGCGCGTTGGTCTAGGCGCGATCCATCCGCCGATGCCTAGCTATGGCTGGCCGAAAAATTTGCGTGTAAACTCCTTGCCGCTCAGAATCGGCTTGAAATGAGGAACGAAGTTCGCGAGCGACTCGAATTCCTGGCGGAGCTTCGGGTCGGACTGCTTCGCTTTCTGGAGTTGGCTGAGCGCGCTCCCTTTGTCTCCGGTTCCGTAATTGACCATGCCAATAAGAACCATCAAATCGGACTTGTCCCGCGCATAATGGGGTGCCTGAGCGGCGAGCTGTTTCGCCCGGGCATTGTCTCCCGCTTGCAGCTTCGGATTGGATCGCGAGTTCAGTCCCTTCAATGTGAGAAAACCGGCTGTAGGCGAAGCGGAGAACGGGCAGGCGTCTCGGAGATCGACGCACCGATTTGCGAGTCCTTGCTCAAGACCCGGAAGAAGCAAAAGCTGGTACTAAGCGTCGAGCTTCGGTCGGGCTTTCGCACGTGAACTGCACGTATAGACTGGTTTGCGCGAAAGATCGCATCCTGAAACTCAGATTTCAAAACTTTCGACTATACTCAGCAGAACGATTATGGCTTACTGCATTCTCAGCTGTGATGGCGGCGGGATTCGTGGATTATTGCCCGCTCTCCTGATTCAGAAGTTATCCTCCGACATCCCGTCCTTTCTCGGAAACGTGAGCCTGTTTGCCGGAACCTCCGCAGGCGGACTCGTTTCTCTCGGACTCGCCAGTTCGGTGGCGCCGTCAAGGATCGTTTCTCTTTTCGAGAACGATGGCGCTCAGATATTTACACCCTTTTTGACCAGCACCCCGAGTCAGAAAGCTCTCGAGATGAAAGCGGCAGTGGAGACTCGCGCCGTTGGTATAGCCGGCGAGTCCTGGTGGGAGTGGATACTGGAGAATCTCGATGCACTGCTTTATGTGAAGTACAACAATACGGGATTATTAACGTTAATGAAGGGTTTGCTTCCAAACACGCCGTTAAGTAAACTGCCGCATCGTGTTTTGGTCACTACTTTCCAGTTGAGTAACTCTAACTCCAAAACAGGAAACTGGGCGCCCATCACCATCAGCAACTTCCCGAAAGATCCCGCAGCTGCTACGTTTCCGGTGGACGCGGCGTTGAGCACTTCGGCGGCTCCAACTTACTTCCCGCCGTATCAACATCCGACTTTCGGCTACTGTATAGATGGCGGTGTTTATGCGAACAACCCGGGATGTATGGCGATTGCGGCCGCTCTCGAATCCGGCATCGCTCTCTCCGAAATCGTGATGCTGTCCATCGGCACGGGCCAGAATCCGGAAAACGTGCAGATAGTTCCCCCTCCGACAGGGTATGGTCCGTTGATGTGGATGTTGCCGGTTTCTTTGAATTCCACTCCTGCTACCCCGATCCTTGCGATTCTGACGGACGGAGTTGCTTCGGCAGATGCGTTTGTGTGCCAACAGCTGCTTGGCGCGAGGTTCTGCCGTCTGGAGGTGCCTCTTACATCGGCTATCCCTTTGGACGATTATCAGGACGTTTTGACGCTCGAGAGCGCAGCCAATAACTATATGAGCGGCTCAAATTGGAACGATGTGGAAACCTGGGTAAAAGGAACGTTTCAATAAGCGTTGGTCGGTACCCGAGTACCGCCAGTAGGAGACAAAAGCCTGATTGACCTGGCCAAAGATCCTTACGGGCAAATGCCTGTTTTCTGGGGCCGGTACTTTGCCGCGACTTCCACGGGAGGGACAGTAGAATACCGCCGCCTGAAAGAGAATCGGCCGGTTCGTGCAAACGATGTCCGGGTTTTGCCGATTGCGCAGCAGACAAGAAACGTAAATGGCACACGGGGAGCCTTCATGCCGAAGGGAATGCGGACGACGTCATTATCACTTTCGGCGCCGACTACCTGGCCAGCCAGCTACCGCAGTACATGCGGGCGCGCAATGTAAAGGCGCATAGATCGCACGATGGCCATCGTCGGGGTGTCAGCCCTTGCCCGAATGAGACGAGACGCTTGTTACGCCTTCTGTCGCAATTCCCTGCCCGGTTTTGATCTGGCGATATGCAGAGGATTGCTATGGTGGAAGTGGCTTTGATTGTTCCGAAGTGAATCCATCATCCCAGTTGGAGAACGATCGTCTGAAGCATCTTGTGCTATCTCCCGATATGACAGGCGTTACCAGTTAATGCGGATGAAGCTTCTCTTGTTTATCGCGCTGGGGCTTTTGGCCCTCTGTTCGGAAGCTCGTGAAATCCAGTGTCGGATTCCTCTGAAGCCGGGACAGTCGGAAGCCACTGTGAAGGGCCGCATCCACGGGCCAAGCGATTGGGTGCTTTGCGCATTCACGGGCCGCAGTGGTCAGCATTTCGCCATGCGGTTAGAGCCCGGCAAAGACCTGGTCGCGCAGATGGTGCTGGTTGCGCCATCAGGCAAACAGGAGGGCCCCGGGACTAATTTGACCGGCTCCCTTGATGAGTCTGGAACATACCACATACGGATCACGCCACGAGAACAGACCCGGGGCGGATTCAAGCTGCACTTTCAGCTCACGGGTTGATCGAGCACCTGGTTCTTAGCCGGCGCGAGATCTTTTAACTCGACTCTCACAGGCTCGACCTTCCAGATTTCTTTGCAGTATTCCCGGATTGCGCGGTCAGAAGAGAAGCACCCCATACGGGCGGTGTTTAGAATCGACATCCGCGTCCAGTGGTCCTGGTCCTGGTAAACCTGGCCGATCTGATCCTGACACTCGACGTAAGCCTGGTAATCTGCGAACAACATGTAAGGGTCCTGGCGCATGAGATTCTCGATTAGTGGGCGGAACAAACCGCTGTCCGTGCCTGAAAAGCGGCTGGAGCTGAGCAAGTCGATGGTCTCTCGCAACTCAGAGTTGGAATTATAGAAGTCGGCTGGATTGTAGCCACGTTTCTGCAAGTCCTTCACCTCGTCGACCGTCAGGCCAAAGAGGAAAAAATTCTCCGGACCGACAGCTTCGCGGATCTCGATATTAGCTCCGTCCAACGTTCCGATTGTCAACGCGCCGTTCAAGGCGAACTTCATGTTCCCAGTACCGGAGGCTTCCTTCCCTGCCAGCGAAATCTGTTCCGACAGATCAGCTGCCGGGTAAACATGTTGCCCGAAGGTGACGTTGTAATCTGGAAGGAAAACCACTCTCAGACGCCCTTCCACATCCGCGTCTTTGTTAATCACTTCTGCAACGGAGTTGATCAGCTTAATAATCAGCTTCGCCATGAAATAGCCCGGCGCTGCCTTCCCGCCGAACAGGAATGTTCTGGGTGTCAGCTTTTGCGAAGGGTCT
Source organism: Acidobacteriaceae bacterium (assembly GCA_019243205.1). Taxonomy (GTDB): domain Bacteria; phylum Acidobacteriota; class Terriglobia; order Bryobacterales; family Bryobacteraceae; genus Bog-105. Next base: position 5,721 of record JAFAUR010000454.1, read on the forward strand.
TTCTTTAAACGGTTATAGAGAGTGATGATATGAAGCACGGCCAGGTGCTGACGCTTGTATTCATGGATGCGCTTCACCATGATGTCGAACATAGACGAAGTATCAAGATTCGTCCCCGTCTTCTGGCGTACGTAATCGGCAAGGTTCTTCTTTACCGTATGCACGCTCTTGCGCCACTGTTCCCGAAAGTCGGCGTCATCGACTAGGTTTTCGAGCTCTCGCAAGTGATCGAGATCTGAAACCCACTTGTCGCCAATCTTGCTCGTGAGCAACTTAGAAAGCTCGGGATTGCTGAGCGCTAACCAACGCCGGGGTGTGACGCCGTTTGTTTTATTGCTAAACCGATCCGGGTACATGTCATAGAAATCGTGAAGTACCTCTCGTTTCAGCAGTTCGGTATGGAGCTTCGCGACGCCATTGATCGCGTGGCTTCCAACGGCTGCGACATGCGCCATGCGGACAAAGCGCTCTCCCTCCTCATCGATGAGCGACAAACGCCGGATTCGTTCTGTATCGGCAGGGTATTTGCTCCGCGCCTGTTCCAGAAACCGCCGATTGATCTCGTAGATGATCTCGAGGTGCCGCGGCAGCAGCCTCTGGAACAGAGCGACCGGCCACTTTTCCAGCGCCTCGGGCAAGAGTGTGTGGTTCGTGTAACCAAACGTCTGTTGGGTTGTCTCCCATGCCGGCTCCCACTCGAGTCCGTGGTCATCGAGCAGCAAACGCATCAGTTCAGCAACTCCGATGGCCGGATGAGTGTCATTCATTTGCACGGCCCACTTCTCGTGAAAGCGTTCTAATGGCCGATGGAGCTCGAGGTGGATCCGAACGAGGTTCTGCAACGAAGCCGAGACGAAGAAATATTGCTGTTCAAGACGAAGTTCTTTTCCCTTTATGTCTTCATCTCTCGGGTAGAGAATTTTTGAGATATTCTCCGACTCGACTTTCTCTCGAACGGATCCAAAGTAGTCGCCTGTGTTGAAAAGATCGAGCCGGAACGATTCAACAGCCTCCGATGTCCAAAGCCGCAGCGTGTTGGCCGTGTTGGTCCGGTAACCCAGGATAGGCGTGTCGTACGCTACAGCTTTCACAATGCGCGCCGGAACCCAGCGTGCACGGTACTTTCCGCGTTGGTCCGTGTACGCTTCCGTGCGCCCGCCGAAATACACCTGGAACGTGGACTCCAGCCGAGCAACTTCCCAAGGGTTTCCGTACTGAAGCCAATTGTCCGTGCTCTCCACCTGCCACCCATCACGAATCACCTGGTCGAAAATGCCGTACTCGTAACGCAGGCCGAAGCCAACGGCAGGTATTTCGAGCGTAGAAAGAGAGTCCATATAGCAGGCGGCAAGACGACCCAAACCGCCGTTACCGAGTCCGGGCTCTTCCTCTTCGTTGAAGATCGCCTGCGGACTCAGGCCTAGTTCTTCCATCGCCTGCCGTGCCTGCGCTTCGATGCCAAGGTTCAGGAGGCTATTCGCCAAATGTGGACCGGGCAAATACTCAGCGGACAAGTAACAAACTACGCGGACGTCTTTCTCCAGATACGTCCTCACGGTATTGACCCAGTGCTTAAGAAGCGTGTCCCGGATTGAGGCAGCTATTGCGAGATAGTAATCCAGGCGAGTAGCAATTCCCGGGTACTTCGCCTCTTCGTATATCAGGTTGTCGATGAATGCGCGTTTCAAATGCCCCACGCTCAAACCCTTCGGCGTGTGCTGGTGTACTTCGCTTGCTACTGATGATGAATCCACAAATTCTCCCGGCTCTGGTCACCAGATGCAACCCGTTCGCCCCTGGTTGCTTTCGATGGCATGGCTATGCTGATAGGAATCGATCTTGCTTAGAAAGTCAGGCCACATTCGCGAAGAATCGACGCTCCGAATCCATATGACAGGACGGTTAGCGGCAGCCTCGGTGAAGGTCATATCGGCATTCAGCTTCGGCCGCGGAATCGACTCCTGCGTTGTCATTCCTTCGAGGTACGCGATGACGATTGTGTCCCAGATGAACCAGGGTTTGGAGAAATCGTTCTTTCGAAGCGGCTTCACATCCCGGTAGTACCAAGCCTTATACTCCGACCACAGCCACTCGCCGATCGGACCGTGGCTGGCGATCATGGTCTGCGCACCTTCGAACGTCAGGGCCAGGTGAGCGCGGCACACGTCGCCCGATCCGACTACAAGCGGGGCGTTTGAATCGAGCACCACCTGCCAGGAGACGACATCGTTAGCGACGTTATATTCCTCGCCTCCGCGCTCGCTAGGAAACGCCATTGCCACTACACGGATCCGCTGCACGATAGTTGGATCCTGGATGATGGCCGAGGCGATGTCTGTTGCCGCCCCGATCACAAGGACGGTTAGCCGGTCTTTTTCGGAAAAGCGCTTGGAAGTGCTGAGCAGGAAATCGACGGCAGCATTGGGACGAGATGAACGCGCATCCGCAAGAGCCACACTCGACCCTTCAAAGAGCGGTGGGTGGATCGCCATACCCATTCTTTTCTCGACAATGTCCTTAAGAATGAGGTATGTGTAATGCGCTGACGGGTCGGGCAGACTGGGAGCGTGCGCCGATAGAATGCCCAGCACCTCGAGGTCCGGGCTCGCAAGCATATAGGTGATCGCCCACTGGTCATCAATCTCGTTGCCTACGTCGGTTGATAAGATGACCGGCGTCTTGCCATAAGACTTCGCACAGGCTAGCAGCGCGATCAGGATCGGCACTGAAAAAACGAGAAAGCGGCGCATGCTTGCGAGTCTATCTTCCTTTCCACGTCACGGAAATGATACAAAAAAGTACTCTGTAGGCTGCCTCATGAAAAAAGAAGCGGCAGTTCTCAGGCGCAAAGATAAACTGTCAGATAACGTGCTGCGGCTTAATGAGAGGAATCGCATGAAAAACCTGGTTGTTTCGGCATTGCTCGGCTACATGGCCATCGGGCTTTCGCCGGCTCTCGCTCAAGTAAAGATGACGCGAGAGCAGATACTCTTCTACACCTCCGATTGGAAAGGCGATCGCTTCCCGGACGGGCGCCCCAAGGTTCCGGATGATCTTTTGAAGCGAGCGGTCTCCGTTTCGATCGAAGATATCTGGGATTTCCTTCGTGAAAAGGGATACCAGAACCAATACGAAGGGCATTGGGAGGCCTTGCACATCGAGAAGCCCTTTGCAGGCCGTGCGCTGACCGCGCAATATATGCCTGTCCGGCCCGACATGGCGGGACCAATCGCAGCCGAGGGCAAGCGAGAAGGTCGCGTTGGCAGTACGAACAGCTGGCCGATTGCCGAACTGCAGATCGGGGACGTATACGTTGCTGACGGATTCGGGAAGGTCATCGAAGGAACATTGATCGGATCGAACCTCGGGAACGGGATTGCGGCTCATACACACACCGGTTTCGTGTTCAATGCCGGAATCCGGGACCAGGAGGAGAATCGCGAAATTCCGAATTTCAACGGGTTTTATCGCGGCACTGATCCTTCCGCATGGGCGCAGATGGAACTAACGTCCATCAACGCTCCCATTCGGATCGGCCGGGCGGTTGTGCTGCCGGGAGATCTGGTCCTGGCGAAAACAGATGGCGTCATATTTATACCGGCAGTCTTTGCCGAGGAAGCCGTGAGTTCCGCCGAATTCACCAACCTAAAAGACGCATTCAATTTCGAGCTGAATCAGCAGGGCAAAAACGGCGCGATGTTTGAAGGCGGGTGGAATGCTGAGAAGTACGCCGCTTTCGCCAAATGGGTGGACGCTCATCCCGACATGCTCAAGATGCCTCGCTCAGAGTTCGACGCGTTGTTGGCTGAAGCGACGCAGCCGCATCCGCGGCATCGGGGTCCCGGCGGTCCGGCGCAACCATAGGCCACCTCAAAAAGGTCTGTAACAAGCCGGGGGACGAATAGCTCCCGGCTTTCTTATTACCTTCGCCCTGAGCTGCCCAATTAGTAATAGGTTTGCTGGGTCTAAGGTTGTAAATGGCAGACTACCAGGCCCTTGCTGGTCATTCGCTCTGACGGTAGAATCGCTCTAATCCTGAAGTTGGCAATCAGGCGAGTCGAGAAGTCATGCCAGGTATTCAACACGTAAGCGAATGCATCGGAGCCAACGCTGATTTCTCGAGTCGAATGGTATCCCTGTTGAGCAGGCAGATGCAAACCTTTGTTTACACGTCCCGAAACGGGTTGACAAAGGGGCTCAGGCGAAAAGGAGGGTTAGGCTTCATTCCTTCGAAACGGGCAGATACCGATGAAGTTAAGTTCTTACAAAGTCTTTCTTTCGAGAATAAGGCTGTTTACGATATAGGCGGATTTCACGGACTGATGACCATCTTTTTCGCGAAATCGGCCCGTCACGTCATTACGTACGAAGCCAACCCCGAACACGTTGTCCATATCTGGGAAAATATCAGAGTAAACCGCTTTCAAAATGTCATAATCCGGGCCATCGCGCTTTCCAGTGCCGACGGCATTCTTACTCTGTCATTTGACCGCTCGTACTCCGGAGCGGGCACAAGGAACCCGGCACTTTGCAATCAAGCGCGCGCTTCCGGGCGGGCGCTCGAGCAACTCTCGGTGGCTATGACCAGCCTCGACGAGGACATAAAGAGATTTCATTTGCCGATTCCGGATTTCATCAAAATCGATATCGAAGGAATGGAACTCGATGCATTACGCGGAATGCGGAACGTCCTGAATACCCGGAAGCCAGACTTTTACGTCGAACTCCACGGGACCAGTTTGGATGACAAGCGCGCGAATGCGGCGGCTGTCTTGAGCTTTCTGGCCGACTATAAATACGAAATTTTCAGTGTCGAGCAAAAGAGGAATATCAGCTCGGAATCATCGACAGGTTACGAGAGACACATCTATTGCCATTCGAGTGGTTGATTGGTAATCACCAGTTCGTGATCGAGCCGTCGGGCCGATAATAGAGTTGCGCTCGGTTTGTTACAGGCTGGGTAATCTCCGTGATGAGCTTCAGCGGCTTGGTGTCAAGCTCCACACCGATACCAGGCCGCTGGTTCGGATAAAGCTTGCCATTTTTGAAATCAAGACATTCAGGTAGATAATCGAAGCTTTTGCCTTGAAAGTTGTATTCCATCAACACAGGCCCCGAGAACGTACCTAAACAGTGAACTAAGGCAGCAGTTGCAATTGGACCCGTGAAGTGGGGCACCATACCGACAAAGTGGGTCTCGCAAATCGCGGCGATCTTCTTCATTTCGCTGATACCGCCGACATTCGGCAGAGTCGCGCGGACGAAATCGATGTCGTGATGCTCAACGAGCTTATTGAAATCCCAACGGTTGCCCCACTCTTCACCGGCCGCGATGGGTAGATTCGTCTTCTGACGCAGAATGGGAAGGTCCTCGTTGAAAGCCTCCGCCCGCACCGGGTCCTCTACGAAGAACGGCGCCAGAGGTTGTATCAGATCGCACGCGCGCACCGCGTCGGCGAGATCGAAGCGTTGATGGAAATCCACCACCCAGTCGCCATTCTTGCCCACTCCGTCACGGGCTTGTGCGCAGTCTTCGTATAGCTGATTCACACGCTCCCGGGTGTTGTAGACGGTATTGATCGGCGCGCCGGCCGCGTCCATACGGTAGGCGCGATACCCCGCTTCAATCGTCAGCTGTGCACGCTCTTTCACGCTCATACCGGCGTGCACGCCAGGGATGATGCCCGCGGTGTTGTAGCATTCGCAATAGTTCCGAACCATTCCGCCGAGCAGTTCATATACCGGCACGTTCAGCACCTTACCCTTGATATCCCAGAGAGCGATGTCAAGCGCTCCGATCGCGTCTTCCTTCTCGCGCCCCGGAGGGTAGAAGAACGAGCGGGACATGTCTTGCCAAAGAGTCTCGATGGAATGCGGATCTCTACCGATGAGTCGCCCGGCGGACTGCTCCAGCGTATCTGGTGAGCCCCCCTCCCCGATGCCTGTGATCCCCGCGTCCGTCTCGACCGTCACAACCAGATCGCTCTGGTTAAAAAGCGGATTCGGCTTCGGAGGCGAGTAGACTCGTACGCGCGTGATCTTCATGCGGGAAGGTGCAGCGTTCACGCGAGTCAAGGTCGCAAGTGGAAGCGCTGAGGCGGTCACAAGCCGCCTTAGGACATTTCGCCTGTTCATGAATCAGGATTTTGCCAATAGCAGCGAAGCCTGCAACATGGCTCGAGCGTAGGCGACATCGTAGACCATCCCGGCATAGCCGCCGCCTCCCGGGTACTGATTGTGAATGCCCACATTCCGATCGTAGTCAAGTGCCCGTTCGTGTTCCGGATAGATCAGCCGCTTGTATTTCACCCGGACCAGTTCCTGCATGACGGCAAGCATATTATTCTCGCCTTCATCGATGAACACTTCGGTGTAGTCGTCGTACGGCTTGCGGACGCGCACGTTGCGGTAATGAACGTGATTGATCCGATCTCGAGAGCCGAAATACCGGCAGACCTCAACCGGATCGTGCCCCATCTCGCGCGTCACACCGCAATCAAACGTGATTCCGTTTGCCGGACTGTCGACGATGTCGATCAAATGCTTCCAGCCCTCGACCGTGCCCATGATTTGGCCCGACCCACGGCTGATCGCGACAGGCGGGTCATTCGGGTGGAGCGCAAGCCGTACGTTATTTTGCTCTGCCGTCGGGATGACGGCTTTCAGGAAATAGGAGATATTACTCCACATTTCGTCAAGCGAATGCGCACCCTCCTGAGGCAGCGGGGGCAGATCTTTTACTTTATTGGCATTGAACGCAGTCAGACCCGCTCCGCCTCTGCCGTCCTCTTCGTAATAACCTTCGATGGCGCGGTGCGCGTAGAAGTTGTATTCGATGACCGGCAACCCGACTTTCCCGGCCGCTTTGATCGAAGCTTTGAATTTCTCAATCTCATCGTCGCGTCCCGGCCGTCCGTACAACGTGTTCGGAAAACCCGCGATCATCAGATTGCCGAGCGCTAATCCGCCGCTCTTCAGTTTGTCGACGGTCGATTGCAGCTCCCCGGCATCCCATGGCATGCGAGGACCGCCGCTCAGCACATTGTTCACGCCAATCTGCTTCACCTCTCGCATGCTCTTTTCCGTGAGATCGCGCAGGTTGACCGGGGCGCCAATTTTTGGCGTATCGGGTCCTTCGTGCGGCATGCCACCGCCCGGAACCCATTTGCTTGTGCGGTTATCTTTTGCAACTGCAGGCAACAGAACGGCCGAGGATACACCTTTCAGAACTCCTCGCCTTGACATCTTCGGAAACAAAGTCAGTATTCTCCTCAGTCCTGAGCGTGTTAGAAGCTCAGCTTCAGCATTAGATTCATCAACGGTTGTCCGTTGAAAGAAGCGGTGGTCTGATCACCGGTGATTTTCCCAAACAGCTGGGGATTCTTGTAATCGTAAGTATTGCTCGGGTTGTTAAATCCGTAGTTGTGAAACGGGTTTTGGAAGTCAAATCGGAACTGTAGATTCACTCTCTCCGTAATCGCGAAATTCTTCTTAGCGGAGAATTGCGAGTACAGAATCCCTGGGCCTGTAATGATGTTGCGGCCCGCATTGCCCGGCGTGAAGGGAGCGGGAACAGCAAAACAACTTACCGGCAGGACGGGGTTTTCCAGCGCTTGATTGAACCGGTTGCCCCCGATAGCATCGCCAAGCCCGAATTGCGACATCGTGATATGGTTGCAAGTCAGATTCGGCACCTGGTTACCGATCGAGGTTGGATAGTAGTTGTAGGGGCTATTAGTAAATGTGAAGCCGAACGGATTACCCGATTCAATGCTCTGAATCCAGGCGATCTCGTAACCACCGATCAGGTAGTCAAGAAATTTGCTGTGATTGACGAATCGCCGTCCCTGCCCAATCGGCAGCTCATAAGTGAAGCTCGTGACGAATACGTGCGTGCGGTCGTAGCCGGCGCGCGCCTTATTCAAATTGCGATTCTCCACGGGTGCAACACCCGTGCACGTGCCGTAATCGTTGTCGCAATCATCGATCGCTTTGGAGAATGTGTAATACGAATCGACCACTAAGCCCTGCGAATACCGCTTTTGGAACTGAACCGTGCCCGAATGGTAAGTCGAGTGCCCAGTGTTCGACATGTAATTGATGGACCCGAACTGCGAATACGGCAGATAGTTCTGTGGCGCGGCGAAGGCTGCGGCGCGCAGCGCTGGATTATTTGCGCCGAAGCTGGTCGGGAACACATTGATGTTCCAGCTCTCTACCAGATCCACACCCGCTGAGCCCTGGTACGTGAACTTGAGAATGTTATTTGTGCTGAGCTGGTACTGGATGCTGGCATTCCAGTTCATCGCATAACCGGGATGCAGGTGACCATCCATCCAATAGATGTTTCGCGAACTGTAGTTCGTCCCGACAAACGGCGCTGTGTCGTTTGGAAGGATGGGATATTGGATACCGCCCGGGAATTGGCTGATCCGGTAGAGTGGGGTAGGATTGCCCGGAGCTTGCTGCTGGACAATCTGAGCCTGATATTCATCGAATTGCTGGAGCGCGTTCGGGAACCGGATATCAATCGTGTTGATCCCAAAGCCGCCGCGGAAAACCAGCTTGTCACGCGGATGCCAGGCTAACCCTATCCTCGGCTGAAAGTTCTTCAGATCTCGATCATTGAGTGATCCATTGGGATGAATCACGGCTCCCATCTTGCCGGTCACCGGGTCCACCGTGGTCGGGCTGAAGTTGCTGATCAGATTATGGGCTGTATGGAAGGGACTTTCGGTCGACCATCGCAGCCCGAGGTTGAAGGTGAGAGTGGGAGAAAACTTCCAGTCGTCCTGGAAGTAGAGACTATTGATCGAATCGCGCGGTAGCCACGAATTTGTATAGATTGCAAAGTTCGCTTGCCGCACATACCCGAGTTCCAGCCCGGCGAGCTGATTTCCGGTATTCGGGATGGGCTGTCCGTTGGGTTGCAGGCCAGCCGTCATGTTGTCAAATTGAAAAGTACCGCTCGGCTGTCCGATATTCGTAGGCGTAGACGAGCTACTTGGCGGGTTTCCTAGCTGGCTGTAATCAGCCTGGTAGTAAAGAAACTCATAGCCCATTTTTAGGGCATGAGTTCCGAGCACTTTCGAGAAGTCGTCTCGGAACGTCCAGATCTGGCGGACTCCCAAGGACGGCGACGGCGCTCCAAGGCCGTAGGTCGTATTCAACGCCGGCGCAGTCGAGTTTCCCGTAGCAACGGTACCGCTAAATGTCGGGAACAGTGCCCCGCTATCGTTCGGTATGCCTAATGTAGCCGGCCAGTTTTCATTGTAGGAAGGCACAATCGTCTCGTTACGCAGATGATAGAACCCGATCCTCATGTCATTCAAAGCTGTCGGACCGAACAACTTCGTCACGCCTGCAGATGAGTTTTGTTGCGTAAATGGTGTAATAATGCCGTTCGCATAATCAAACGCGGGTACGGTGATGCTAGTCGGACGCTGCAGCCCGCTTTGATAGTTGTATGTATAGCTCCCGTACGCTTTCAGACTAGGGTTGAACTGATGATCCACACGGGCCGAGTAGTCGGTGAAAAAGGT
>JAFAUR010000865.1 GCA_019243205.1 Acidobacteriaceae bacterium
GGCCCGGGGGATATGGCCGGGATCCGCCTGGGAGACCAGGTACTAAAGATCCAGTCCTTCCCAATTCGTAAAGCGCTCGATGTTCCACAGGCACTGTGGCAGCTTCCGTTGTTGGGACAAACGCGATACACCCTCCGCCGCAACGGGATTGATTTTCAGAAAGACAACATTTTCATCCAGGCCGCGCCGCGCGATTCCGCAGTTTTCTACCAATATGCGGTAGCTTTCGCATACCTCGGCATCGGGCTGTTCGTCTATTACCGCCGCACCAGCGCTGCTAAGTCCCTGCACTTCTTCGTTCTCTGTCTGGCATCCTTCATCGCGCTGTCGTTCCACTACTCGGGCAAGCTCAACACTTTCGACGAGTTGATGTACTGGGGAAATATCGTGGCGGGCCTGTTTGCTCCCGCGATCTTTCTTCACTTCTGCCTGACCTTCCACATGTTGCCCGACTTCCTTCGCCGACGGCGGGCTTGGCTGGTGCTCTACATACCTTCAACGCTTTTGTTCCTGCTGACCGTCTTGGCCGCGCAGGGAATCATGACGTTTTCCACCCCGCTGCTCGAGGTGCGCTGGTTCCTTGACCGCGTCATGCTCGCGTTTTCGCTGGTACTGTACTTTGCCGGCGCGGTCGCCCTGGGCGTGGACTTTGCCCACTCCGAAGACCCGGTCATCCGCCGGCAGTTGAAGTTCCTGCGAAATGGCGCGCTTGTGGGCTTAGCCCCGTTCGCCTTGATCTATGGTCTGCCGTACCTGTTCGGCGCCGTTCCGACCCACTTGATGAACCTGTCCGTGCTCTCGATGGCGCTGATTCCCCTTACCTGGGCATACGCCATCACGCGGTATCGCCTGATGGACGTGGACATTATCTTCCAGCAGGGCTACGTCTACACGCTCGCGACTCTGGCGGTCATCGGCACTTTCTACGGACTGATCTTCCTGATCTTCAACACGCGCAACATTACACCCCCTGCGTTCGTCGTTCTCATCTCATTTGCGACCTTCGTCTTTCAACCGATCCGCCGTTGGATTCAGGAGCAACTGGACCGTTGGGTGTTCTATCGCGATCGCTATGACGCGCGCGTCACACTGGTCGAGTTTGCCCGTGAGCTCAGTTCGGAAACCGATGTGAACGCGATGTTGTCGAAGGTGTCCGACCGGCTGATTCGTACGCTCTCGATCCAGCATGTTGGCTTTTTCCTGTTAAATGAGATCTCGGGCCGCTTCGAATTGCACTCGCTGACCCAGAAGACGGGCAAGCAGCCGAAGCAGATTGCGTCCTCTCTCGACCTTTCTTTCCTAGAGGACACAACCGACAAGCCTTACCTGTTTTTCGAACGGCCCAAGCATTTGCGCGACATCGTTTCTCAGGAACTGCCGGAGTCCGTTCGCGAGACCATGGGCGAACTGGATTTTACGTACTATGTCGCGTGCCGGTCTCACGGGAAGACGCTGGCGTTCATCGGTGCAAGCCGGACAACTGAAGGCGATTTTCTCTCGAGCGACGACATTGATCTGCTGGTTACGCTGTCAAACTACGTCGCGATCGCCATCGAGAACTCGCGCCTGTACAGTTCACTGGAGCGCAAGGCAAGCGAGTATGAGCGCCTGAAAGAGTTCAGCGAAAACATCGTCGAATCGATCAACGTCGGTATACTCGCCGCCGATCTCGAGGACCGTGTCGAAAGCTGGAATACGCAGATTGAGAGACTGACCGGAATTTCCCGCGCTGAAGCGGTGGGCAGAACATTGTCAGAACTGTTTCCGGCTGAGCTGGTATCAAACTTTGATGAATTCCGGAGCGACAGCGGCGTTCACAACGTCTATAAGGCGAGCCTGCCGCCTCGCGTGCAGAGCGACGAACAGGTAGAGGACGGAGCGCGCCGGCATGGACTCGAACTGGCCAAACCCACCAATCCTCCCGTTCGTGAATCCATTGTCAATATCGCGATTGCACCTCTGATCTCAAAGGACCTCCAGCGCATTGGGCGGCTGATCATTTTCGATGACGTAACGGATCGCGATGAACTGGAGCGCCGCCTGGTTCAGGCTGACAAGTTAAGTTCCATCGGACTTCTGGCGGCAGGTGTGGCGCACGAGGTCAATACGCCGCTCGCGGTGATCTCGACGTATGCGCAGATGCTGGCAAAACAGGTCTCTGAAGACGATCAGAAATCGAAGCTCCTCGAGAAAATCGCCAAGCAGACATTCCGAGCCAGCGAAATCGTCAATTCACTTCTCAACTTTTCGCGTACTTCGCCGACAGACTTCATCGCAGTGGATCTGAATCGAGTTATTCGCGAGACGGCCACTCTCGTCGAGCACCAGTTCCAGAAGGTAGGCGTTGAGACACGGCTGGAGCTCGCCGATTCGCTACCCGTCATGCGGGGCAACTCCGGCAAGCTCCAGCAGGTCTTCCTGAACTTGTTCATCAATGCCCGCGATGCCATGCCCGGGGGTGGTCTGCTCTCGGTCCGGACATGGGCTGAGGCCGGCTTAGCTCACGTGGAGATCAGCGACACCGGACAGGGTATCAGTCCCGAGCACCTGCGGCGGATCTATGATCCGTTCTTCACCACCAAGGGACCGAAAAAAGGCACCGGCTTAGGCCTCTCGATCACGTACGGAATCGTGCACGAGCATAATGGAATCATCGAGGTCGACTCGACCGTCGGTCGCGGGACCCGCTTCCGCCTCGAATTTCCAAGCCTTTCGGATCGCTCCGCCAAGTCTGCCGAACAGCGCAGGGAAGCTCTGCCGGCGTAGTTCGAGCTCGATTACAACTCTGATAGAAGGAGTGTAGTGAGTTTCGGAAATCATAACTTTCCTGCCGACCGAGTGGGTGCGCCCGAGCGCCGGCGCATTCTGGTCGTCGACGATGAGATCGACATTCGCGAGAGCCTCGACATGCTGCTGACCTCGGAGAATTACGCCGTTGATCTGGCCGAAAATGCGACACAAGGCTTGCACAAATTCGAATCGGGACCGTACGACTTGGTTCTGCTGGACTTGATGATGCCCGACCGATCGGGTCTCGATGTGCTGGCCGATATCCGCGAGCGCGATAAACAGACACCGGTGTTCATGTTGACTGCGTACGGTTCGGTTGAGGTCGCAGTACGAGCGCTTAAATCGGGAGCGAATGACTACTTCGCGAAGCCGTGGGACAACGACAAGCTCCTGATCGAGATCGATCGCATGATCGCGAAAGGCCATCTCGAACGGGAAAATACGCAGCTGAAGCGCGCGCTGAAGCAGCGCTATGCATTCCCGAACATCGTGGGCAAAAGCGACCGCATGCTGCGGCTGCTCGACCAGGTGGCACAAGTGGCTCCCAGCCGCACCACTATTTTGATCACGGGCGAAACCGGCACCGGAAAAGAGCTGATCGCGAAAGCGATTCATGCGCACTCGGCACGCGCCGACCAGATTTTCGTGCCGGTTAACAGCGGCTCGTTGCCGACTGAGCTACTGGAATCGATTCTCTTCGGTCACGTGAAGGGCTCGTTCACGAGCGCGGTTGCGAATCGCAAAGGTCTTTTTGAAACGGCCAATCGCGGCACCATCTTCTTCGACGAGATCGGAACAGTTGGCCCCGAGATTCAGATCAAGTTGCTGCGCGTATTGCAGGACCGCGAGTTCATGCCGCTCGGATCGAACGAAACCATACGCGTGGACGTGCGCATCATCGCGGCCACGAATGCCGATTTGCGCAAGCTGGTCGAAGAAGGTAAGTTTCGGGAAGACCTGTATTACCGGCTGAACGTTATCAATCTGAATCTCCCGCCGCTCAGAGAACGCAAGGAAGATATCCCGCTGCTCATCGACCATTTTTTCGCTCGCTACTGCCGTGAGAATGAAAAATACATGGGTAGCGACGGGCGTTCGACGCTGAGCTTTGAACCCGAAGCCATGCAGATCCTGATGGAGCACGATTGGCCGGGGAACGTTCGCGAGCTTGAAAACGCAGTAGAACGCGCGGTTGTCCTTGCCACTTCGCCGTCGGTTCCCGCGCATGTCCTGCCAGACCATCTGCAGCATGCGAGCGGCATGCGGATCTCACGCGACAGCAATGGCGCTGTTTCCGCGGACGCATCGCTTCCCGAGATCGTGGCCGACTTCGAACGGCGCAGGATTCTGGACGCGCTCGAGCAGGTCAACTTCAGTCAAACCGAAGCAGCGGAGGCATTGCGCATCCCGCTCTCCACGCTGAACCAGAAGATCAAGCGCCTCAGTATCGACGTAAAAAGACGGCCTTCGTCCTGAACGAGATGAGCATCAGAGTGCGCTTGCGATAATTTCCAACCGAGGAGATTTGTTTGCAATGAAAGTGGCCGTCATTGGCTTTGTCGCCGTCCTGTTATCCGCAGGTCCGGTTTTGCGCGGACAGACGCAGCCGCCCCCGACGCCGGCGCCGCCCGCCCAAGCGACCGAGGCGCCCGCAGCGGCTGAAAACGTTACTTCACTCGAAGCCCACCTTGCCAAGCAGAAAAAGACGCTGAACGATTGGGCCAACCTGTCCCGTTACCGGGAGGCGAATGCCGGTCTCGAAGCTCCGGCTGCCAGCGAGGATCGCGTCGTGTTTATGGGCGATTCCATCACGGATGGTTGGGGTCGGACGCACGGCAAGTTTTTCCCCGGTAAACCGTATGTCAACCGCGGCATCAGCGGCCAGACCACTCCGCAGATGCTGGTCCGCTTCAGACCCGACGTGATCAATCTGAAGCCCAAGGCGGTTGTGATTCTCGCAAGGACGAATGATCTATCCGGCAATACCGGGCCGGAAACGCTGGAAGAGATCGAGGGCAATCTCGAGTCTATGGCTCAGCTGGCAGAGGTAAACGGCATCAAAGTCATCCTGGCCTCGCTTACTCCCGTTTGTGACTACATCAAGCCGCAGACCGGACGCCGCCCACCGCAGCAAATTGTCGCTTTAAACGAGTGGATCCAGAGCTATTGCGGCGCGCACAATTGCACGTATCTCGACTACTACTCGGCCATGCTCGACGACAACAAGATGTTGAAAAAAGAATTGACATTCGATGGCCTGCATCCGAACGACGCGGGCTACGAGGTGATGGGCCCACTTGCTTCCGCGGCGATCGATAAGGCTTTGGGAACAACGGCCAGCGCAGCGAAACAGTAAAGCGCTAAAAGGCAATCGTTGTCCACCGTCACGACCCCGGCGACATACAGCGAGAAGCGAAGCAGCGCCGGTGTGCTGCTGCCGCTCTTATTCGGTGCAACTGTCCTGGTGAGCGCGTGCCTGCTGTTTTTCGTCCAGCCGCTTTCTTCGAAACTGATCCTGCCGTGGTTTGGAGGTTCGG
>JAFAUR010001017.1 GCA_019243205.1 Acidobacteriaceae bacterium
CGCTTGGATCTGATTGAACTCAGCATCGAGTGTCTGAATTTGGTGATCCAGCTTTTGAAGCTTCTGAATGTCGTTGAGCAGTTGTTGCCATGAGTGACTCTCTTGGACAGGATCGGATACGATTCCGCCAAACTGGGCATCCAAAATAGCAACTGCCGCCAACACAATCCCCGCGATCATCGCTGAGTTTTTCACTATGCGAACTATTCGTTTCTGCATTTAACACCTCCCTAATGCAGCAGGCCGTGAGCCCGCAAGAACTTGTCGAGAAAACCGAGAAGACCAAAGAAACCACCAGCTAAGATTGTGCCGATGAAGATCCAGAAAGCAACGTAGAGTGGAGAACGCCGCAATCGAATGTCGTTGCGAATCATTCGTTCCGTTTTGGGGTCCATTTACATATCTCCTGTGTGCATGGAATCGTAAGCCGGCAATCCAAGATCGTCGGTCAGGAGGATCTTTACGCGCGTGCCCTCACGAACGGTGACGGTGGGCATACGATTTAGGAAACGGTCAAGAACACGGTCTGACGATTCGGCCAGGCTCTGCGAAACCCCGTTCCGAAACTGGACAGAGGGATCGTAGCCAAAACCGCTGAAACCGTTGCCAATCTGGGCTAAACCGCCTATTGCGCCGATGGCGAGACTGGCACCAAAAATCGAGAAGTAGTGATTGTTCACTTTGTCATGTAGTCCAACTTCGCCGGCCTGCGCGAGGCCTGGCGGCTCTTTGTCCAGCGGTATTGAGTACGGGCGCAGACCGGGGACGAGGATGCGGTGAAAAGCCACAGCAAGCCGCTGCTGTCCGAAAGACGAAACTTTGCTGGCTTCGCCGAGAACACGTGCGCCTTGTGGAATCACGACAGTTCGGGTGCCAGGCAGGTAAACATCCGTAGTGATCATGCAATTGACCGGGCCAACGGCATCTCCGTCTAACCGATTCGTTAGAACGGCTTCGATCACAGTCCCCTCTGGCAACCAGAAGGTCGGTTGCGCCGTAGGATTGAAGTCGAGAGGCTTGCGCGCCTTCCCGGTCACTGCATTCCGCTGCGTTTCGGGATCTGGGGAGCTGGTAACGTCTGTCGGCGAAGACTGAGAGTCGATCTTCGTTTGTGCCTGCGGAGGCGTTGAAGGGCTGACCGCCTCCTGGCGGACAATATTGTCGGCGAAAAGTGACTTATACGCCTGTTGCTCCTGTTCCGCCTGCAACTGCGATTTCTGAGCGTTGGGTTGGCCTGGCGGCCCGGCCGCGGCTCCATATGTCTGCTGAAATTGCGCACGTGCTTGTGCTGCGTCCTGAAGCGCCGCGGCACGTTGTAAATCGTCGGCGGTCATGGGCTGAACCTCACCCTGCGCTGCGCGCTCGCGCGCCAGCTGTTGTGCGTGACGCGAGGTCTCATCTAACAGCTGAGCTTCCTGCTGCTTAAGATTATTCTCCCAGTCCCGAATCTGAGCTGGTGTGGGGTTTTGCTGCTGTTGGGGCGTTCCTACGCGGTTCGCAGGTTTCGCAGTTGTCGTCGGGTTCGTACTCACGAGGTTGGCCAGGATAATTAAAAGCACCACGCCCATGACCCCGAAAAACATCCATCGCTTGTGCCTGTTGCTCAGTCTGTTCGATTGGAGACCTTGCGGATCGGGTACAAGCGGCGGAGCGGCGTCCTTTCGCGGCATTGCATTCTGGTCGGCCATCTAGCGATTGACTCCTCCCGGCTGGATTACAGCAAGTTTGAGTTCAACAGCCCTATAGTCGATCTGGAACTGTCGCATCAGTGTCGTTTGCTCCCGCTGGTATTCTTGTGCGGACTGTTGTAGCAGTGCGCTGGCTTCGCGCAGCGTTCGATCGATCAGGTATCTCGAAGTCCCAAACCCCAGAAAAAAACTGAAGTTGGTCATTGCGAGCCCATATACCAATTGCCGTAAGGTCCCTCGCACGTGGTTACCCCGCGTTCTCCCGATGGAATTTCAGCTGACTTTTGCCGACCCGTAGGTATCCGTCGTCGAGTATCTTCGGAATCGTGTAGCGACCGTCTTTGAATTCGTATTGGATGAGCGAAGGCTTACCATCTTTGACTTCATAGACGGAAGGCGCTTCCTGAGGGTCTGCCTCGATGTAAGTAAAGCGGTCGTCGTGATAAATCGCTGTTACGTTGAAGGGGCTTTTTGTGGTGCCCTCAAATTTGTAGTCGTGTTTAATCGTGGACGGATACGACGACCGTAGGTCAGATTTTTCGCGCTCCAGTTCCTTTTGCAATACGGCTCGCTGTTGTTGAAGCTGTTGTTGCGCCTGCTCTGCGGCCTGCCGGTAGCCTTCGACGCTTTCCGCGCTGATGAAGCGCGGTTTCTCCTTCATCGCGCTGATGGCGCTCTCATCTGCAGGATTAACGAATATCTTCAAATCAGCGTGAGCATTTGCAAGCTGTGAGATTTCAGTCGCAACAAAGCTATAAACATTTCCGCTCGCCGTGATCAGGTTAATATTGGTCCTGCCGCCCTGTTTGGCGGGTTTCACGTAAGCGAGATTCGCGGCGTAGTTCACCGGCCAGTATTCTTTGTCCCCGCAGGCGACCTCCAGGATCGACTCCTCCTTCGGGAGCTCGATCAAGGTGGTGAACCGGATCTCAGTCGCAATCGGCACGATGTCCGTGTCGTGGTAAGCGACCGTGCGGCTTGTGGTGCTTGGGTCTCCGGCCAATACCTTTTCATCTGCTGCGTCCACAGGTGCGGCTCCGACGCAAGCTAGAACAACGGGGAAGAGAAGTTTAGGGAACTGCATTTGTATAAACCTTTCTAACTGGCCTGCGCGGCCAAAACTGCTAATCCTTTCTCGAATCCGTGCTCAGCAAACGCCGCATCACGACGTTCGTTGTCATAGGGAGAATT
>JAFAUR010000069.1 GCA_019243205.1 Acidobacteriaceae bacterium
TCGCCATTTCATTGACGATATGCGCCCAGAAAGGATCAAGCTGAGTTACCAGGGGAAGTATTGCCAGGATGATCGCCAGGGCCACCCATAAGAGCGGACTTTGCCATCGCCGCAACCACGACTTGCTCATCTTGCGCTCCTTTCTCACACCTTTTCCACGGTGCGAGCGCCAAGCAGACCCTCGGGACGCACAATCAAGATTACCGTGAGCAGGAGATAGGCAATGAGATCGGTATAGCTCGATGAAATATAGCCAGAGATCACCGTCTCAATCACGCCAAAGAGCAGACCACCAATTACCGCGCCGGGCAGATCGCCCAGACCTCCAATAATCGCGGCCACAAAACCTTTGATACCCAGACTATCGCCTATAGCGGGATTGACGTAGATCATCGGTGCGATCAGCAGACCGGCGGCGGCTGCCAGCCCTGCTCCAACTGCGAAAGCCACCGCGTTCATCATATTGACAGGGATACCAAAGCAAGCAGCAATTTCTCGATCTTGCGCTGAAGCCCGCAGAGCACGTCCGAAGTTCGTGCGCGTCAAAAAGAGTTGCAGGCCGATGACCAGCAGAACAGTCATCGCCATCACGATAAAGATATACGGGGAAATACGCACGCCGCCAACGTTGATCTCGTTATTCGCAATGGGTGCGGGTACGACGATCCCCTCAGAACCCCAGACGTGATTGGCAATGTTATCAAGCATAATGCCTATGCCAATGGTGCCAACGAGAATATAGCTCAGATCCAGGTTGGCGAGAGGACGGAAGAGCCGCTCCAGACCGACACCAATTAGTCCGCAGAGGATGATGCCCGCGAGGAAAGCGATGAGCGGTGAGAATTTGCCCATTCCCAACAGGCCCATATAAAAGGTCAGGCCAAGATAGGTGCCAAACATGAGGAGGTTGCCCTGAGCGAAGTTCACCAGCCCCATTGTTCGGTAGATGAGCGAGAAACCCAGAGCGATCAACGCATAGACACAGCCGATGCCAAGGCCACCGACAATGTTCTGCGCAACTAACTGCAAACCAGTCATATGTTGCCCTTTCTGCTAAGGTAGAGTAGGCGAAGAAGGAGAAGTGCACTTCTCCTTCCTCTCTCTTGCCAGAGACTGTGCTTGCGATAAGCTATGTTGTATTCAGCCCGAGTCGATGAGTAATCTCCGGCGAGTAGCGCGCACTATGCTGGCGTCAGCACATGATCTCTATACTGGAGTGAGCTGTCCATTCTTGATGACGCCAACGGAGGTATCCTGGAAGCCTTCACCTTTCGCATCGATACTGACAGTACCCTGCAAACTCTGGAAATTGTGGATGTTGTGCAAGGCTTGCGCGATGGACGCGCCAGTAATTGTAGGGTAGGCGGCATTGAGGGCCTGGATCAGAAGTTGCGCGCCATCATAGGCTTTCGCTCCGTGACCTTCCGGCGTTTCTTTCCACCTGGCCTCGTATGCGGCAGCAAAGGTTTTCGTCTGATCGTTCTTGTCGTTGGTAATGTATGCACTGGTAAAATAGGTATCATTGGCGATAGCAGCCCCTGCTACCTGAATAAACTTGGGCGTGCCGATGGCGGCGCCCCCTGCGAACTGTCCGGTGAAGCCCAAACGACGAGCCTGTTTAGCGATCAGACCGGAAGCCACTTCCGAGCCGCCAAAGAGTAATACCTGGGGGTGCGTAGCAATAATTGCATCCAACTGGCCGGTAAAATCGGTGTCGTTGGCTCCATATTTCTGCACGGTCAACGGCGACAGGCCGAATTTCTGCAACGTCTGGGTCTGGTACTGCGCCTCCCCCTGGCCATAATCTGTGGTATCGGTGATAATCGCAAACGATTTAAAATGCTTCTGCTGCACCAGAAAAGTGACCAGGGTACTCTCAAACGCTAGACCGACGGGCGTGTCGCGGAAGATGTATGAACTCCCTTGCGCCGTCAAATTTCCCGCCAGCCCGGGCGTAAACTGAACAATTTTGTTGCGCGTCAGAAGGGGCTCGATTGCCAGCGTTGTCCCGCTATTGGGCGTACAGAAGCAAGCCACGATGTGGTTCTGAGTGATGAGACGCTCGGCATCGTTGACCGACTGCGTAGGATC
>JAFAUR010000288.1 GCA_019243205.1 Acidobacteriaceae bacterium
CAAAGCTGCCACCTTGCGGCTCTATGAACCCGCCGAAGCCATCCGAATGCACGCAGCTAATCCTCACCCGTCGGCGATCGCGGGCGAGAATCCTCCTTCAGGCGCCATCCTGTACGCATATGTAAAAACGAAGCCGAAAGACGCGCGACTCGAAATTTTGGATTCTTCGGGCAAGGTTATCCGTACGTACTCGTCCGCTGTGACGAAAGATACGGACGAGCAGCTTGATCCGGAGGACGAAAAGCCGAAGAAGCAACTGGAGCTCAAGCCTGGTCTGAATCGCATCGTCTGGGATCTCCGTTATGAAGCTGCGCCAAAAGTCAAAGACTATTGGCTATACGAATACGAGGAAGGCGCGAAAGGACCTATCGCTCTGCCTGGGCGGTATCAGGTGCGCCTCACGGTCGACGGCCAAACCCAAACGCAGCCGCTTACGGTCAAAATGGATCCACGCGTCACGGTCTCGGCCGGAGATCTCCAGAAACAGTTCGCGTTGTTAATGGATATCCGGGCGGAACTAACCCGCGTGTACGACCTCTCGGATCAAATCATTGATGTGCGCAAACAAATTGCGGATATGAAAACGCGGGTCGACCCAGGGAAGACACGGTTCCTGAGTGACGCGCAGGCGTTAGACGAACGCCTCGGCGCTCTGCAGGACCGGCTTATCAACACTCGCGTACGTGCGAACGAAGATTCCCTGAAATTCGGCATGGGGGTCGATGGCAGCCTGGCCGATCTCTCGATCATTGTGGGTGGCGACGCGGACGCGATTCCAACGGAGGCATCTGTCCAACAGTTCACCAAGATCAAGGCCGAAGTGGATGGATATGCGCATCGCTGGTCTAACATCGTTTCCTCCGACATTCCGCGTTTCCAACAAGCGGTACAATCCGAGAAATACGGTGTGCTGATTCTTCGGACCCCGGCGCCAGTCAGTGCAGACGGGCAGCGGTAATGAGCCGGCGGCTGTCGACAGTTCCGAAAACTGCGTCTACCTTCCTGCCGTTTTCGTAGTCTAGAAGTGGAAACTTACCGTGCCCATCGCGACCCGATCTATGGCGAATCTTCTGGAAGTCAAACCACTCTCCGCGCTCATGGAGGAAGCCGGAGAGCAGGGCAGC
This sequence comes from Acidobacteriaceae bacterium, assembly GCA_019243205.1. Taxonomy (GTDB): domain Bacteria; phylum Acidobacteriota; class Terriglobia; order Bryobacterales; family Bryobacteraceae; genus Bog-105. The sequence continues at coordinate 1,125 of JAFAUR010000288.1, forward strand.
CATACGCTTAAACGCTCGCTCGGCCCGGTTAACCTGATCACGTTGGGAATCGGGGCCATTATCGGCGCCGGTATCTTCGTTCTTACCGGGCAGGCGGCGGCTCTCCACGCCGGCCCCGCGATATCGTTGAGCTTCATCATGGCCGGCATCACTTGCGCCTTTGCCGGACTCTGCTACGCAGAATTTGCGTCGATCATTCCTATCGCCGGATCCGCCTACACCTACGGCTACGCGACGCTAGGTGAGTTCGTCGCCTGGATCATCGGCTGGGACCTGGTTCTGGAATACGCTTTCGGCGCAGCTACGGTGGCCTCTGGTTGGTCCGGTTACTTCACCAGCCTGTTGGACCAGATCGGAATCCATCTGCCGCCGCAGATCGCAACCACCTACGGCGCGGTGTCCGTGTTTTACGATGGCCGCTGGCAGCTTGCGACTTCGCTATCGCCGAGTATCAACACCTCGACGCTGCCGCACGCAACCGGCATCTTCAACCTGGTTGCGTTTCTCGCCATCGTTGCCGTCACCACGGTTCTGGTTATCGGCGTGAAAGAATCGGCGAACCTGAATTCGGCAATCGTGATTGTGAAACTGGCGATTGTAGCCATCTTTCTGGTGATCGGAACCGGCTTCCTTCTGCATCATCCGGACGTTGCCAAGGCGAACTGGCATCCTTTTATACCTCCTAAAGATCCGTCCGGCGAGTTCGGCTGGGGAGGAATCGCTGCCGGCGCAGCCTCTGTTTTCTTCGCCTACATCGGATTCGATGCTGTTTCCACTGCTGCGCAGGAAGCTCGGAATCCCCAACGCGACATGCCGATTGGCATCCTGGGTTCTCTCGTCATTTGCACGGTGTTGTACATCGCCGTTTCGCTCGTCTTGACTGGGATGGTCAACTACAAGGCCTTGAACGTGGCCGATCCGGTTGCCCTGGGCATTGATGCGGCGGGCGTACCCTGGGGCAGCCTGCTGGTGAAGATCGGTGCTGTATTCGGACTCGGGACAGTCATGCTCGTCATGCTGTTGGGGCAATCTCGCGTATTCTTTTCTATGTCCCGCGACGGGCTTCTGCCCAAGTGGGCGAGCGACATTCATCCACGGTTCCGAACTCCGTGGATCTCGAATATCGTGGTTGGCGGCATTGTTGCCTTCTTGCCGGCGGTGCTGCCCATCGACAAACTCAGCCAGCTCGTTAATATGGGCACGCTTCTTGCCTTCGCGATCGTCAGCGCGGGTGTGTGGATTCTCCGACGCCGTCACCCGGATCTTGAAAGGCCGTTCCGCACTCCTTTGGTTCCGCTGGTGCCGCTTCTCGGGATTCTTTCCGCTTTCTATCTGATGATCAAGCTGCCTCTGCTCACATGGACGGTGCTCGTTATCTGGCTCGTCATCGGGCTGTTTATTTATTTCAACTACTCGGTCAAGCACAGCAAAGTCCAGAGGGCACTGAACAGGGCCTGACGGTTCCTATCTTTGTTATTCTCGAAACTTAAGGAACAGTTGAGGTTTTCCCATGTCCGGACATAGCAAATGGGCCACCATCAAGCACAAAAAGGCGGCCCTCGACGCCAAGCGTGGCAAAACGTTCACGCGCCTGATCAAGGAGATCATGATCGCCGCTCGCAATGGAGGCGACCCGGATGCGAATGCACGCTTGCGTACAGCCGTTACGGCGGCGAAGGCGGTCAGTATGCCTTCCGACAACATCAAGCGTGCGATTATGCGGGGCACGGGCGAGCTGGAAGGCGGTCAAATTGACGAAATCCTCTTTGAGGCGTACGGCCCCGGCGGCGCAGCCGTTCTCGTGAATGTCGCCACAGACAACCGTAATCGGACCGTCAGCGAAATTCGGCATCTCTTTTCGAAAAACGGCGGCAATCTGGGTGAGCAGGGCAGCGTTTCCTGGATGTTCGAGCGCAAGAGCCAGATCATCGTCGACGGCGAGAAAGCAACGGAAGACCAGCTGATGACGATTGCGCTTGATGCGGGCGCTGACGATATCCGCGACCAGGGAGGCGCGTGGGAGATTCTGTCGGCCCCGGAATCGCACGAAGCCGTCCTGCAAGCACTGCAGAAGGCCGGAATTCCGTACGAATCGGCGGAGATTGCCATGATTCCGAAGAATACGATCAAGCTGGAAGGCAAGAACGCAGCCGCGATGTTGAAGCTCTATGACGTTCTGGAAGAGCACGACGATGTGCAGAACGTCTACGGCAATTACGAAGTAGACGAAGAAGAAGTCGGAGCGCTGGCGTAGTCGCCTTCTGCTTCGGCCCGTCTTCCGATGAGAATCCTTGGAATAGATTGCGGAACCGAAAAAACCGGTTTCGGAGTTATCGATTCGGATGGCCGCACTCATCGTCTCGTCGAAGCGGGCGTTATTCGCACCAAATCCACCGATCGCCTGGACCACCGTTTGGCGCTGATCGCGCGCGATCTGCGGCGTGTCGTTTCGGATTTCTCGCCCGAAGCCGTTGCTGTGGAGGAGGTCTTCCACTCGGTAAACGCCAAGTCCGCCCTGAAACTCGCGCACGTCCGCGGTGTGGCTCTTTTGCTCGCCGCAGAGGCCGGGCTGCCGGTAAGCGAGTACTCTCCTCTCGCCGTGAAGATCAGCGTGGTCGGATACGGCCGTGCCGAAAAACAGCAGGTGGAGATGATGGTGCATTCGCTCCTGGGCACGAACCAGACGTTCGATTCCTACGACGCGACCGATGCCCTCGCCGTGGCCATTTGCCACGGAGCGCGGCTCAATTTCCCGGTAGCAGCCGGTGCGCAGCGATGACAGCCGGCCCCTGTGCGTTGCCTGCGCTTATCGTTGCCTTATCTGTCCCCGTTTTCTCCGGACCTCGGCTGATTTATATCAAGAGTTTCCCCGGAAGCGTCCCGCCGTATGTTTCGGTTGTGCTCGATCACACGGGCACACTGGAATACAAAGAGTCGCCGACCGATGAACAACCTGTGAAAACGCAATTGCCTGAGACAGACACGGCGCAGTTGTTCGGCATGGCCGAGAAGCTCGATTTCTTTAAGACCCCGCTCGAGTCGGGTCTGAAGGTCGCAAACACCGGGAAGAAAACCTTTCGCTACGAGGCCGAAGATGGAACGCGCAGCGAGCAGGTGTTTAACTATTCGCAAAATCCTCTCGCGTCGCAATTGCTCGATCGTTTTGAACAGATCGCTTCGAGCGAGCGGGCTTACATCGATCTTGACCGGACGGTACATTTCGACAAACTTGGCGTAAATGACGCTCTCGCGCAGATAGAAGCTTTGTGGCTGAACAAGCAACTCGCTGCGCCTCAGCAATTCATCCCACTGCTCACACGTATTTCCACTCACGACACGTTCATGCATCTGGTACGTGACCGCGCAGCTCGCTTGAAAGAGGAGTTCCAGAAGCCGGCGACGAATGACGCGGCCGCAGGCAAACGGGGGCAATGAGACCGGCGTCTCCATCGAGCTTCTTCCAACGTGTTGTCTGGATTGTTCTCGATAGCGTGGGTATAGGCGCCATGCCGGATGCCCGCGAATATGGGGACGAGGGCAGCGATACTCTCGGCAACATCGCGCTGAGGCGCAAACTGAATCTACCAAATCTGGCCGCGCTGGGTCTCGGGAACATCCGCGCGCTGCACGGCCTTCCGGCGGCAAGCGAGCCGTGTGCAGCCCACGGAAAGTGCGCGCTCGCATCACCGGGCAAAGACACGACTACCGGTCATTGGGAGATGTGCGGCATTCTGCTCGAAAAACCGTTTCCGGTCTATCCGAACGGTTTCGCTCCCGAGATCATTGCGGCGTTCGAAGACAAGACCGGACGGAAAACGCTGGGGAATAAAGCAGCTTCCGGAACCGAGATCATCAAAGAACTCGGCGAGGAACATATCCGGACCGGCTCGCCTATCGTGTACACATCCGCCGACAGCGTGTTCCAGATTGCGGCGCACGAGGATGTCATCCCTCTCGAAGAACTCTACGGGATGTGCGCGAGTGCGCGCGAGATTTTGCGCGGTCCTAACGAAGTGGGGCGAGTGATTGCGCGACCCTTCACCGGGCATGTGGGCGCGTTCACGCGCACCCCGAACCGCAAGGACTTCGCCGTACCACCTCCATATCCGATGCTGCTGGATCGCCTCTGCGAACAACATGTCCCTGTTTATGCGGTCGGAAAAATTTCTGACATCTTTCTCGGCCGCGGTATTTCCCAAACCATCAAAACGAAAGATAACGCGGATGGGATGGCCAAAACGAGTGATGCCCTCCGGCGGCAAGACTCCGGCCTCATCTTCGTCAATCTCGTCGACTTTGATCAGCAGTTCGGACATCGGAATGATGTCGAGGGGTATGCGAATGCACTCGAAGCCGTGGACCGGTGGCTTCCGGATCTGCCCGCGCGCGAGCGCGATCTGATCATTCTGACGGCTGATCATGGATGCGATCCGACTACCCCTTCAACAGATCATTCGCGCGAGTACACCCCGCTGCTTGCTTATGGACAGTACGTCCGAAAGGGCGTCCCGCTCGGTACACGTGCAACACTCGCAGACATCGGGCAGACCGTAGCAGCGAACTTCGGCGTCTCCATCCCACATGGCGCCACTTTCCTCGCTGACATTCAGAAAGGACCGTAGAAAAAAGCGTATCGTATGAGACGGCGCATTATGGCGGCCAACTGGAAGATGTACAAAACAACTGGTCAAACTACCGCCTTCTTCCAACAATTCAAGGCAGAGCTCAACGGATCCGAATCCTGCGAGATCGTTGTGTTCCCGACCACGCTCTGCATTCCGGCCGCAGTCGAGGCGGCATCAGGCACCTCCATTTACATTGGCGGCCAGAACATCTATTGGTGCAGGGAAGGCGCCTACACGGGAGAGATCTCCGGTGAAATGTTGCACGATGCGGGCGCAACCTGGACACTCATCGGTCATAGCGAACGCCGGCAATACTTTTGTGAGACCGATGCCAACGTTCTGAAGAAGACGCAAGCTGCCCTCGAAGCCGGGCTGACTCCGGTCGTCTGCGTAGGAGAGCGTCTGGAAGAACATCAGGCAGGGAAAGTGCACGACGTTTTGATTCGCCAGTTTGCTGGCGGAATCGCCGGCTTGACGGAGGAGCAGTTTGCCCGCATCGTGATCGCCTACGAGCCGGTATGGGCGATCGGAACAGGCAAGACGGCAACACCCGAAATCGCCGCGGATGCGCATCGTCTGATCCGTTCTGAAGCCGAAAAGCGTTTCGGGGCAGAAGCTGCCCAGGAGCTCCGCATCCTGTACGGCGGCAGCGTCAAACCCGACAACATCGGAGGATTGATGGCTGAGGCCGAGATCGATGGCGCACTGGTGGGCGGCGCCAGCCTCGATCCGCACTCATTCGCGAAGATTGTGAGCGCGGGTTAATGCGACACGCGTAGCCTACCCTGTCAAAAGCGCAAAATAAGATAGCTGCTCTGGAAATTCTTACTCGAAGAGAAATCGCCTCTTCCGCCCAACTCGGAAGCACACGCCGGCTACGAATCCGAGCCCCAGTATTTTCCACGTCACTGGCTCAGGTACTACGAACAATGGCACCGCCGTTGTGCCGTCGGCTTCTAGCAGGCTGAAGCTGATAGTCGATCTGATCGATACAAATTCAGGCTGAGAAAACCCAGCACTGGAGAGATTGGTGTCCGACGAAACCGCAACCTCAAAGTCCGTCCCGAGATCAAAAGGTACTGTCGCGCTGTAAATGCAATTCACAGGAGGACAGGTGACTGGCGGCCGATTGCCAGTTCCAAGGCCACTGAATCTGTAATCATGTACTCCGTCCGTGATAACTGCAGCGGCGAAATTATTCAGGTCTGCTTGCGGTACAAAGCTGGCACTCAGTTGCAGAAAACCGGAACGGCTCGGCTCACCGGTACCGTAAGCAATCGTGTCGTCGGCGTGTGCGAGCGCCTGGTAGCCAGGCATCTCGTTTTGGGGTGGGCCGATCCCGACCGCCGTGCCGAGGGACAGGGTTGCCACTCCTGAACTCACGTTATCGCTTACGCCAGCACTGATAGTGAAAGGAATCAAATTGAATGCGCAGTTCGAAGGATTCGTGATGCTTGTCGTCCCGCTCGGGCTCACGGCTGTGCAGGAAACAGAGGACCCTTGCAAAGCGGAGCATGCTATCAGCAGGGCCGACATGAACAATGCTAAGTGTCCCGCTGTTTTCATATGGTGCTCTGTCTAAACGAGGTTGGCCACAGACTGCAAACCCCGGGGCAACGATCTTCTGCGATCACGTATCCGGTATTTGGCCTCATGCTACACCGGCATAAAGCACGCGTCAATGGCCCAATTGGGTTGTTACTCACCCCGTTTACCTTTTTCTCGCGCGGACTCGCCCGGTAAATCAAACGGATTTTCGTGCACCTTTTCCCGGATACCGGATCCCAAAGTCTTCGCAAGCGAGATGCTCGCTTCGCCGAAGCGGCCGCGGATATG
>JAFAUR010000671.1 GCA_019243205.1 Acidobacteriaceae bacterium
ATCGCTCGACCGAGTGGCAGTGAGAGAGTATGAAAGTCTCAACACGAATTGGTATAGTTTCCACGGCCCTGTTCTCTGTCCTCCCATTGGCGATTCCAGCACAGGCCAGCCCCATTGCAGTCACCTACAGCTTGACCGGAATGGGAACCGTCGTTAACGCGACAGATACGACCTTGACGCTTGTTGGGCAGTTTAGCGGCACTGTTCTTTCAGGCGATCCAACTCTCAATACCGCTTGGAATCCGGTTACGTACACAGACCATAGCGTGGCGGATCTAACCACCGGACTCCTTAACGGAACTTTCAGCTTCGTGTTCGCGAACGGAGATACATTGTCCGGCAATGTATTTGAGAACGTCTCCGCAATCGTCGCAAGCCCAGACGGGACAGGTCCGTTCACCCAGACGTTGAGTTTCACCGGAGGGACAGGCGAGTTCGCCGGTGCCACCGGATCGGTCTCGGGCAGTGGGTCCGTAGGGACCACCACCGGCACAGTTTCGGGAAGTGGAACTATCAACACCACGGCGGTCCCTGAGCCGGCCTCGGCAGCCCTCCTTCTCGGCGGATTAGCTGTTATAATCGCCGGACGCTTGCGGTTTAGGGGACGACTGCGCGCCGAATCCCGGCGGGAGTTTAGGGCATTCACACCGTAGACAACTGATCGGCGGCTCGGAGGCAAGCGGGGCTTCCCCAAATGACCAAGATCGGACGCACACTCGGAATGTGAGGTGCCAGATGCCGTGTTGGTGCCTCATAACGGTCCTTACCGCAAGAGCAGCCGATTCTGGTCGAGTCGCTGACCATCTTGGAATCGCGTTACGTTGTCCAAGCACGCCCATCAAGCTCATTTAACAACCGGACGGTAAATCATAGCTTCAATTCCCAATGCAGACGAATAGAATAGACCGAGACGGGGCCGCGATCCTGATTGTAAGCAGGGTTCGCGATGCGTTGATAATCGAAGCTCGCGAAAAATCCTGGAAAGAGTTGCGCGCTGTAGTAGCTTTCCCAAGAGCACTCGGGGCCATACTTCAGCTTCCCATCCCCGATGAGGAAATCGTTCCCACCCAGGGCCAGGTATGCGGCGTGCACGGCCGATAGTCCCGCCGCAGTGAATGCTGTTGCGACGGTATCCTGCGGGCGACGCCATCGGTTCCCGGTCACCGAGATGCCACCCGATGCGAGGCGGTCGATGGCCGTAAATGCGAAGCTCTCGGTCTTGCCGTCGTTCCAACCGAGGCGCGTGAAGAATCCGATGTCTTTCGTGATTTCCTGCTCGGTGTTGATGCCGAAGCCGTACTTCATCGTTCCCGGGCGGCGAGTAGCCGTGATGTCCGGGGCGGTTCCAGTTTGTTTCCCTAACTGGATGGCTTCGGCGTATGTGCCGGCATCAGCGTGATTCACATACTCCAGCAAGCGAATCGCTCCGGGATGTGTTCCAAACGTGTGCCGATGTTCTTGTTCCCAAACATCACCTCGATTTTCCAGGATGCGCCTGTCGAAGCGCAATCCGTTTGCAACGCGTGGCATGGCGCCACTTCCGTAACGAAACGACCAGTTCGCCGTGTGAAATTCGTGAACCCATCCCCAGGTATAACCGCGAACATCCGCCGGATAGTCCCAACCGCCGTTGTACATGACGGCCCACCCCATGAATTGCGTGCGCGGATCGTGGCTATAACGGTTGTTGTCGAAGAAGTCGGTCAACGTGAATCTACCGACCGTGATGGTGTAGCGCGTCTCGGGACGCTCGCCGGCAAGCTGGTTCTCTTCGCTTTCGAACGACTCTTTCTTTGAGCCAAAACCGAAATCGTGCGTGAGATACAAACGTGCGATGTAGGGCTTTGGTGTTGCGGAAGCGACGCGCGGCAGTTCGCCGTTTGACGAGTTGGCGAGGCCATTGACTCCGCTGAATCCTCGGCCACCGGCGATTTCTGGATTGAAGTAGAACTGAGTATTTTGGTCGAGGCGGATCCCGAAGAAGAGCGTTGTCGTCAACGAAACATCGCGCTCCGGATAATCCTGCAGACTGAACGGGCCTTTGTACGGAGAGTTGAAGGTGCCGTGATACTGGCCGATGGAGGTTGCCTGCCAGAATAAGTTCCACCGCTGATTTTCGACGGAAGCTTCCGGTTGCTTATTCTCTTGCTGTCGCGGGATCTCGCCGCCCTGCGCTGGCGGGTTCTGTTCCTGGCTGTGGAGCAGTGCAGGAGCTACGAATGGTCCTAGCACTAAGTAAGGCAAGCAAGGAAATATCGCCCAAGTGCTCTTCCGCAGCGCACGCACGGCAGTCTCCTTTCCGGCACCGTTCAGCGCCGCTGCCGTTCAGTGCTCAACTATGTTTCGATTCTCGTGCGTGGGCAAAGACCGCCGCGATTAGTTCTCGGACGTGATCATCAGCTAAGGCATAACGAATATGCTTGCCTTCGCGCTTTCTCTTGACCAAGTCTTCCGAGCGCAGCACTCTTAAGCGCTGTGAAATCGTTGGGAGCGTTTCTCTCTCCGCCTCCGCCAGCTCCGTAACACAAGCCGCGCCCTCTGAAAGCCGGAACAGCAACCTCAGACGCTGCTGGTCGCCCATGGCGCGAAGCAGCCGAGCAGCACGGTCAAGCGCCACCGGTTCCGGTAAAGAGGACGTGCCCGATCGGCCGTGATCTTCGGCCGTACACGAGGGTTCGCGTTCTAAATGCGAATACAATCTAAACCCAGGATGGCATCACTTGCACAATTACGCAAGTGAACATTTAATAAATTTTGTCGCATTGTGCTTCGGGAAACAAAACTGGGGTAACTCCTTGATCACGTGCTTCCGAGCTTTGGGAACGAAATTAAGGCAGCTGCGTTCCTCTCGAAAGAAACGCTTTACTATGAGTCGAGGACTCCGATGAACATGCACGCATCAGACCGAACGACGCGGCGAGGGTTTCTAGGCGCGAGCGCGGCCGTTCTCGCAACTGTCGAAGGCGGCCGGGTATGGGCAGCCGCCCCGGCAAGTAGCGTAGCCATTGCCCGCTGTCGCAGCTATGCCGAATTCACGCCGCAATTATCCAGTTCGCTCAATAACGTCGGTGGAATCGATCAACTCGTGCGCGGCAAAACCGTTGGCCTGAAGGTAAACCTCACCGGAGGTCCAGACCAATTCCCGGTCACTCCCGACCTACCGTTCCGCATCAATGGCACAGCTCTGGCAGGAACCGTTCAACTGCTTGGGAAAGCCGGCGCGCGCCGCATCCGGATTATCGAAAGCTTCTTCCCTGCCCGGCAGGATCTCGCGCTGTGGTCTCGCTACGGTTTCGATGTCAACGCCGTCAATAACATCGGTCCGGAAATTGTCTGGGAAAACGTTCAGAATCTCGGCCGCTACAAGCAATACGCGCACGTAAAGGTTCCCACGGGCGGTCTGCTTTATCCTGCCTACTACCTGAATCAAGCGCTGATGGATTGCGATGTCTTCGTCTCACTCGCGAAGATGAAAGATCACGCGGTCGCGGGTGTCACGCTCTCGATGAAGAACAACTTCGGCAACTCACCGTGCTCCTTATACGGTGGCGATTGCGGCCCAAAGGGAAACGAAAATCCCACCGAAGTCCGCGCGAAAGTTCTCCACAGTGGCAAAGTGAAAGTTCCCGCCGGCGTAGACGATGAACTCGATCCGCAATCGCCCCGTGATCCGGGCTACCGCGTCCCGCGTGTAACGGTCGACCAGGTTGGGATGCGCCGAGTCGATCTCGCCATCATCGACGGCGTCGAAACCGTGCGTGGAGGTGAAGGCCCCTGGATCCGAGGCGTCGAAAAAATGACGCCAGGCCTGATCGTAGTCGGTCGTAATCCCGTCTGTACCGATGCGGTCGCAATGGCCGTCATGGGCTACAATCCTCAGGCCACTCGCGGAACCCGGCCGTTCTATGTGGGCGACAATCACCTCAAGCTCGCCGAATCGGTTGGCCTCGGCACCACCGATCTGAACCGCATCGAGGTAGTCGGCCTCTCGATACAGCAGGCCCGTTTCGATTTCGGGCCCGGCTCGGTCGGCAAAACGCTAGCAGAATTGAAGGCCTGAAACCTTCGCCAGCCCAGCAGCGGCTACACCCGGACGACCTCCGCGCGCCTTTTCTCGCTCACTCGCAGTATCTCCGTGCGGTCTCTTACCTCGCGGATCTCGAACGTTCCCAGCCGTACGCCCGGATGCTTGGACATTAACTCGATCGCCTGATTCAGATCGCGCGCTTCCAGCATCAGGAGGCCGCCGATATGCTCTTTGCTTTCGCAGTAGGGTCCATCCGTAACCGAAACCTTTCCGTTTTTCCAAATTAAGGTCCGGGCGCTGTCGGCGCTTTGAAGGATTTCGCCGCCGATGAAGTGACCGCCTTCCCGCAACAGATCGTCATACGCAAAACACTCGTCAAGCATTGCGTTGCGTTCACTCTCTGGCATGTTCTCGAATTTCCCAGGTTCTATGTACCCAAAGCAAACGTATTTCATAATGCATCCTCCTTCGAACGAAAAGATCGTTCATTCAATAGTCGTTCGCAACGTGCGTGATTCGACAGGCGATCTCCGATTCGGAATATAGGATGCCGCCAAGTTGCGGCTGATTCGGCGCGGAGTCGCTCTTACTGAGGAGGCTTTGGCTGGCCAGCGCGCGGCCATCCACCGGTTTTCGCGCTTGGCGGAGGAGATGAAGAGCTGTCGGTATTGGAATCCGATGTCGAGCCGGCGGAATCAGGCGTTACGGTGTTGATACGAGGACCAGAGTCTTCGTTCACCGGGGCGCTGCGATGTTTGGGAGCGGGCGAGTCCGTGCTGGTAGCCGGCGAATCATCATCGATGGTAGTTGGCGCCTGCTGCCGCGTGCGCGTCACAAGTGTAGGACGGGATGGTTCACCGGAAGGCATTCCGGACATGAAGACCCGGCGATACCGGATCTCGGCCATTTCGTACTGGCGGGCTGCATGCCCTGACAAATTGACTTCTACGGTCGCGCGGTCGCCCGGTTGCGAGCCCTCGGGCATATAGAAAAACAGCGCATACCGTTGACGCAGGCGGGCGAGCGTGTCTTGCAGTGCGGAAGCGTCGTCGACCTGCATGACGTCGCCCCCCGAATCACGGGCAATCGTTGCAGTGCCGGCAGTGTGGGAGCGGTCCATGCCGCCGTATCCGCCACCACCGCCACGACCAGGGCCGAGAACGATGGGGCCTCCGCCGGGAAAGCCGATGGGTCCGCCACCAGGCCAGCCGCCGCCGTTGCTGCCCCATGGACCACGGGGACGGCCGCCCCCATACAATTGGGGCACCTCGTAAGGAGCCTGCAGGAAACTCAAGACGGCATTGGCGCGGTCGAGCGCTGTCTCAACCGAGGTCTCGTCCTCCTGATCCTGAGTTTCATCATCCGTCAAGATTACAACGGCGTGCCGCGCGTCCTGGCGACCTTCACGCCTAAGGTAGTTAGCAGCGTCGATGAGAGCGCGGGTGATGTGGGTGCCGCCGTTGAAGTGTTCCTTACGGATCAAATGGTCCAGTGCTTCCGTCACGTCGCCCTTCTCGCTGCTGAATGGGAGCCGAACGCGTGTCGACGTATCGAATACCATGATGGCGACTCGATCTTTGGGCGCAAGCACTCTCAGAGCTTGATGCGATGCGGACGCTATCCGTTCAACATGAGGCTGCATACTGCCGCTCACATCGAGCAAAAGGACAATGTCAATCGGCATGTTCTCGCTGGCGAAGTTCCGGATCGGGACAACGCGCCCGTTCAGTCTGAGAACGAAGTCCTCTGCAACCAGCCCCGTGATGGCGCGGCCATCGCGGTCAACGACTTGCGCGTCGACGCGAGTCATTGCGACATCACTTTTGAATACCGCAGGATCTTCATGCGCGCAGAGCGCAACAGCGATGAAGAACAGCCCGAGAGGGGCGAAGCCGAAAACCTGCGGAGTACCGCGCGACACGTTACCTTCCATACGCAGTCCGCTTCTTAGAGGTTACAAAAGAATCGGCGTGAGCGTGCGAGAGAATAGGATTGATCGTTTTCGACCTGCGTTTCTTTTTTTTCACAGCGACATGCTGTCTACATCTCTGACCGCGCGCTGATCTGATGGCGGGATTTTCCTGGCTCTCTCTGCTGCCCTTTGTCTTTTCTTCCGGCACTGGCCTACAGGCCCCTTTGGGACTGCCTGCGATTCCGTTTCCCGCAGATAACCCGTATTCGACTGCTGCCGTCGAGCTCGGGAGAGACCTGTTCTTCGACGGGCGGCTTTCGGCAAACGGGCATGTATCCTGTGCGTTCTGTCACACTCCGCAGCACGGATTTTCGGGAACCTCCGCATTCTCGCCGGGGGTGACCGGGAAACTGACCGGGCGACACACCCCGACGCTCATCAACCGAGCGTATGGCAAAAGTCAGTTTTGGGACGGGCGCTCGCCGACCATCGAAGCGCAGGTGATCATTCCTGTCACCAATCCGAACGAAATGGGTATGACTGCAGATCGGGTAGTCGAGACGGTTGCAGGCATCCCGGGCTACCCGCCCCTGTTTGCGGCGGCGTTCGGTGACAGTCGGGTGGATTTCGGCCGAATCGCGAGATCGATAGCGACGTTCGAGCGAACTATCCTTTCAGGAAATTCTGCCTACGATCGCTATGCGGCGGGTGACAAGGCTGCTCTGACGAAGGAGCAGAAAGACGGAATGGACTTCTTCTTCAGCGGCAAGGGCGAATGCTCTGAATGTCACTCAGGACCTGATTTCACGAATGACAAGTTCGAGAACCTCGGGATCGGCATGGATCGTGAAAATCCCGACCCGGGAAGAGAAGCCGTTACAAAGAAGCGTAGTGACTTCGGTAGATTCAAGACACCGACGCT
>JAFAUR010000728.1 GCA_019243205.1 Acidobacteriaceae bacterium
CTGCGCCCCGGAGTAATCGTCCCCGCTTCTGCGGCCATGACCGGTTCGCTTCGATGCGTGGGTTTCCTGTTCCGGACGGGCGCTCTCGGACGAACCAGTTGTCCGCTCAGACTCTTTCCCGGCTGTGATCAGGGGCGTTCCCGATACAGGCGTTCCGGCAGAAGAGCCGAGTAACTGCTGCACCAGGCGCATCAATAACTGGCGATCGGGCTCCTGCAAGGTATCGTCCTGCAAACGAGCCAACACGTGCGTCAACTCCGCGCGGCTGGCCGGCAAGGAAACTCGATACTGCTTGCTCATGGCGATGGGGACAGGTACTCGCTATCGTAACTCCAAAAGCACCGATTTGCGACTTGATTTTTCGACCGCAAGCCATTTTGCCGCAAGCTCACGCACGCCGGGGCCAAGTCATCTTCCAACAGCAGGGCTGCGTCAACTGCCACACGCCGCCGCTGTACACGAACAATAAGCTGACGCCGGCGCTGGGATTCAAAATCCCGGATGATCTTCGCCAGACCGAGGACATTCTGGATGTCTGCGTGGGGACTGACCCGTACCTCGCACTCAAAACGCGGAGAGGCACCGGATTCTACAAAGTGCCGTCGCTCAAAGGCGTTTGGTTCCGGAACGCGTTTGGGCATGCGGGTCAGGCCGAGACGTTGGAAGAGTGGCTCGACCCTGCCCGGCTGAAACCCGATTATGTGCCGAAGGGATTTCATATCGGCCCCGGCCCGATTCAAGGTCACCCATTCGGTCTGAATTTATCCGCAGCAGACAAACAGGATCTGATTGCGTTCCTGAGGACGCTCTAGCTCGATCGCCACGGAGATGTCATTTGTACCGAACGGGGCTCTCGATGAGGACACTGAGTATCAGCAAGGATGAGAAAGAAATCTTTCCCCGCCTAACGCAGCAAGCGAGGTTTCAATTAGCCTGTCAATGTTTCATAACGGGTAAGTTTTGCAACATCGCTAAAATGTTCAAATTGCGCCCTTACAAATCTTGCCAGTGTCAGGAGCAAAAGGGAGCGACTGCCAACCGGATGGGTTCGGGTCGAATCTTCTACGCACACAACGTTTGCACTTGCTTCCGATGATGGCCGTGATACAGGGTTTTCGGAAACTAGCCACCACCGTTGCATTCACCCATATGCAGAACCTGTGGTTCGCGTAGCGCTCACGAACAATCATCCAAGCCGATGTCTGATCCGCAGATCTGATTTACGAGAAGGACAAATCTCGGAAACTACGATCTGCGTCAGCGTAGCGCGCTTGAGTGGCTACGATACGATACCATTCCCAAAACATAGATTGCGGCTGCAACCGTAACAACTACAGTGAAGCCGAACCTCATGGCGACGAGGATAGCAGCTATCGAGGCTAAGACACTGGTCACGCCATTGACACCCCAGGCCCAGGCGATAAAGCTAGGATTGGATCTTTCCAACTGCCGGACGGCCGTTGGAAATGGGAATCCCAACAAGATGCCTACCGGCAAAATCCCGATCAGCGTTATGGCTGCGCGAGCAACAAGCGGCAGGTGCATTGTTTCGCGTGTCAAGAAATGAATACAGGTAAGCCATACGATGATAGCGGCCGCGATAGTGGGAGTTGCAAACGCAATAACGCGTGACGCTGGTACGGAAGATAACCTGGTCGAAAGCGCAGCCCCAATGCCGCTTGCGACGAGCAGACCTGCGAGGACGAGCGCCAGCGAGTATGCTGGGTCACCTATATATACGTTGAGCACTTGCATTGCTCCTACCTCAAACATCATGTACCCTGCACCCAAGCAGGCGAAGAAGATGATTAGCTGGGCAGTCCCGACAGCCTTAAGGCCGTGTCGTTCAAAAAACCATAAAGGCAGCAGAATGCATGCCATGCATATCACAATGCAGACCGCGACCAGGACATACGGGACATAGTAGGCCGCAGGACTTCTTACGCGTTTCAAACCCACGGCCAATGTGTACATGTCGGTTAGATAGGCTCCGGGCTTGTAGTACTCAAAGAAAAACGGCCGGTCATCGAAGACCGGATCAATACGAAATTGATAAGAACGGACGAAGTCTGCACGTTCCGCAGGCGAGGAGGTCAGGACACGATTGAAAACACGCCGTGCAAAGCGTGC
>JAFAUR010000729.1 GCA_019243205.1 Acidobacteriaceae bacterium
CGCTGCGGGCTGGCCCTGATCATGCCAGAAAGGGCAAACACGGCCCTTTCTGGTCCTCTCCAACGGGAAAGGCAGCACAGGCGTTGACTGCCTTTGGTCTTACGCGCGGTCACGGCGATGCTTCAGGGCACGGGGATGAGGTAGGAGCGCGAAGCGGCCCTACGGAGTGGGCTGCCACGGATCAGATCAGAGGGAGGCACCTTCCGGCATAACGATCTCCTTGTAAATCAGATTGATCCAGCCTGCAAGAGTAATCCGTTATGGTTCGATGGCGCCAGGGAAGCCTTGCAGTCAGCGGTGATGGGGCGCAACGAACTGGGCTGGGATGTGCCGGTTGCTGTCGCCTTCTTGTTAAACGCGGCGGAGCCGGAACCAAGGAGTCGAGAAGGTTGGGAACAGCCGATGGATTGGACTCCGCCATCTTTGCACCTGTTTGAAACAGGCAAAGAGTTCTGGGCCGAAATCAGCTTTCAGGCTCCGAACGTTGCCGAGTATCAGGCGATAAAGCTGGATCTGCCCCATGCGGCACGGCGCTGGGGACGGCGTATCTTGTACAATTCCTACGAACAGATACCGGCGAGCGGGTTCGGTCGTTCCTCGTGACCGTTTCGTTTGGCTGGGAGCAAGGAGCGAGTAGAAGCGGCGGCAAGACACTGGTCCGTGACGGCGAAAGATCGGCTGGTCTCAAGCCCCGCCGATTGCGTCTACAACACACCTGTTCCACTTCTGCGGATTGAACAATTGGCGTGCTCTCAGCATAGCCACTAAAACGGCAAGCCACCGATCAGCCAGGGCTCTGAGCGCTGTTCCGTGCGAGTGCCCCTTTTGCCTCAACTTTGCATACTGTGTTCGGCTGCGCTCGTCACACATCGTTGTCACGCGGGACCAGTGATACAACGCGTTCCGAAGTCTGTGGTGGCAGCCTCGACGCATCACTACAATCTTCTTAGTGCCGCTCTGTCGCGTGACAGGCGCCACGCCGGTGTAGGAGCGCAAAGACTCGTAATCGCGATCACGGATAGCCTGGGCAGCTTCTGCCAGAAGAGTAGCCGCAATCACCTTTCCGACCCCGGGCAGAGATCGGAGTACAGCCACATCGGTCGGCTGATCCACTTCCTCCGAGACAGTTTCCGATGGCACACGCGCGAGATCCTGGAGCAGCGCTTCCATCCTGCCCGCGACATCTAATTGTTGTTGTCTAACCAAGCGGAGGCGCGGCAGCAATAGAAGCGCGTGTTCGCTGGCCGCATCCGCACTGCCAGTAGAAAGCGTAAGCGCCGGAGTTCGGAGCGCCGCGATGACATCATCAACGCTCAGTCGTCGAATGCGGTGCCGATGCAACACCCGTTCGATGCGGCTCCGGCCCAGCTGGGCCGCCAGTTCCGGCTTCGGAGCCATCTCGAACCGATCCCACACGAAGGCGTCGTCGGCAGCCGAGCTGAGTTCGAGCAGCTGGGGAAAGTAGCGGTGCCACTGTTCCCGGAGTTGGTTGATGAGGCGATTGTGGTCCTGCATCAAATCGTCCTCCAAACGCGAGAGCTCACGAAGGCGGACGATCGCGGCACTTTCTGCGCCCAGGGACCTGAACAGGGCCAAATCCGTTCGCATCGAGTCGGCTAAGACAAAGGCATCTCGGCGATCATCTTTGGCGCCCGCCACCGTGTGCCGGTCCCGAAACCGGTCCAGTTGCTTGGGATTGATCGAAAATACGGCATATCCGCGTTCGAGAACGCGCTCCACCACCGGCCCTCGTGGTGTCTCTAACGCAATGCCAACCCGTGCTGCAGAAACGCCAGGCGTCTTCGCGAGAAAGCGGATCAAATCGGCCATTCCCGATCCACTATGTTCAAATGCTGTCTCGGCGAGAACTTTTCCGGCTCGGTTGAGCAGACACGCCCGGTGGTTCTCACTGCCCAGATCGATGCCCACGTAGAACTCAAGTTCGTCGTTCCAATGTCTAGCCTCCTTTGGTCTCGACCGCCGTGACGAACGTCCGAACCTGTACGAGCGCTCTTCTGAAAAGGCGCAAACTCCCCACGACACTTTCCCTCACGGACCACTTCCCCAGGGCACAACTCCCACGCAGGCGCTTAAAGCGCTGAGCATAAATCGGTACTCCTGGGGAGTGATCGAGTCGGCAATCAGATTAGCTCACTCATTACCTATCTGAAGCGTACAGGTGCATAAATCCGCAGGTAAGTTTTCCGTGAGGATGGCAGGATAGGAGTAGATCCTCCCGCCGAAGCCACCGATGCCCTTTCCAGTGAACAAAGTACGACGCCAGCAGTTCCCCAAGGCACGATACCAAGTGAAGAACTGGCGAGAGTACGATCAAGCGCTGCAACAGCGCGGCAGCTTGACTCTGTGGGTGACGCCCGAAGCGATCGCGGCGTGGCACCCGCCCTCAACCGGTCGGCGTGGCCGATCTCCTCTGTATTCCCATGTGGCGATCGAGACCGGACACCTGCTGCGCTTGGCGTTTGGTCGACCGTGGCGGCAGACTGAAGGCCTGTTACGGTCTATAACAACGCTGCTGGGCGTCAGCCTCGATGTTCCCGACCACACCACCTTTTCGCGGCGCAGTGTCGATGTCTCATTGACCACTTTGCCGTCCACGACCGGACCCGTTCACGTGGTGATCGATTCCACCGGACGGAAGGTGTATGGCGCGGGCGAGTGGCAGCGGGAGAAGCACGGCCAACACGGACGCCGGACGTGGCGTAAGCTGCATTGGGCGATCAACCCCGACAGCGGCGAGATTCTCGCTTCCGAGTTGACGACCAAAGAGATCGGCGATCTCTCGATGGTTGGTCCCTTACTCGACCAGATCCCGGATGCCATGGCCTCCGTCATGGCGGATGGTGCGTAGGACGCCGAACCTGTCTACCGTGCTGTGACCGAGCGTCAGCCGCACTCGCCTCCCGCCGTGATCATCCCACCTCGCGTAACGGCTGTCCCGAGCCCGACGGCGGAGACGATGCCGAGCCCACGCGACCGGCACCTGCAAAGCATCCAGGAGCAAGGGCGCAGGAGTTGGGAGAAAACAGTGGGCTATGGGAAACGGTCGCTGGTCGAAACCATGATGTTTCGTTATAAGACGCTGATCGGTCCCACGCTGCGCGCTCGGAAGTTCGCGTCGCAGAAGAGTGAAGCCCGCCTCGCCTGCTCCGTGATCAATCGGATGACGGAACTAGGCATGCCCCTCTCACAACGCGTCTGATGGAGCAACCCAGCAAGCCCCCAGTTTGTCCGTCACGGGATTTATGCACCAACGCTGATTGAGGTGCCATGCCTCGTTTCTCGTCCGCGCTTTAAATCCCATAAAACGCTCCCGATT
>JAFAUR010000646.1 GCA_019243205.1 Acidobacteriaceae bacterium
TCGAAACTGATCCTGCCGTGGTTTGGAGGTTCGGCGGCCGTCTGGATCACCTGCCTGCTTTTCTTTCAGACGTCTCTGCTGCTAGGCTACGCTTACGCGCATGCATTGACACGAACAGTCCGCCCTCGATACCAGGCGCTCGTGCACATTGCGCTGCTCATATCAAGCTTGTTGGTTCTGCCGATTTTCCCCGGCGCCAGATGGATTCCGCACCCCGGGGCCGATCCCACGTGGCCGGTGCTCGGAGCGCTGGCCAGTTCCGTCGGATTGCCTTACTTCCTGCTTTCTGCGACCAGCCCGCTGGTTCAGTCCTGGTACGCAAGACTAAGCGCGGAAGGGCTGCCATACCGCTACTTTGCGTTATCGAACGCAGGCTCGCTGCTCGCTCTTCTGGCCTTTCCAATGCTGCTTGAACCCAGCTTTAGCGCGCATCAGCAGGTCTGGTTCTGGTCGACCGGTTTTGTCATTTTTGCTGCGCTCTGTGGCGTCAGCTCGCTGTTCACGATGAAGCACGGGAGCAGCCAAACCGGCAGCATCAAAAAGGAATTCAGCGCGCGGGGCCGCGGCGATGCGGGAGTCGTCCTGATCTGCATCGCGCTTGCCGCGTGCGCCTCCGCCCTGCTTCTAACTACAACCAGCTTGCTTACGGAAACGATTGCGCCGATGCCGTTGCTTTGGGTTCTCCCGCTCAGCGTGTATCTGCTCACGTTCATCCTGTGCTTCGAAAACAACCGCTGGTACCGGCGGCTGATGTTTCTGCCTCTTGTACTTCCTGCTTTGGCCTTTCTGGTGTCATCTACAGGGCCGTTGACCAACCATTCGATTCGCATGGAAATCCCGATTGTCTGCGGCGCGCTGTTCGTCTGTTGTATGGCGTGCCACGGCGAATTGGCAAAGCTGAAGCCCGAACCCGCGGGGCTGACGTTTTTCTATCTAGCACTGTCGCTAGGCGGCGCGCTCGGAGGGATTTTCATCGGTCTGCTTGCTCCGCGTATCTTCCCGGCGCACTACGAATATCCGCTGACGTTTCTGTGTTGTCCTGCGTTGCTGCTGTACGTGTTGCGGCGGAAAGGAGTCGTGGGCGTTCGCGATCTGCGGCTGTGGCGACTCGGCGCCGGAGCCACGATCGTGCTTGCCGGTTATGCATGTGCCGAGACATGGCATCAGGCCGGTCCGGCGCGATTGCTTGCGCGAAATTTCTACGGCGCGCTACTAGTTCAGGATGAGGTCAACCACAAACAAATTGTCCGCGTATTGAATCACGGCCACATCACTCATGGAGTGCAGTTTCTGCGCCCGGAATTGCGCCATCTCGCGACAACGTATTACGCCCGTGACTCAGGCGCAGGTCTCGCCTGGCGCACGCTTGCAAAGAACGGCCCTATGCGAGTCGGCATCGTCGGCCTGGGGGCGGGGACGCTTGCCGCTTACGGACGGTCCGGAGACGTGTTGCGGTTCTATGAAATCAATCCGCTTGTTGTCCGAATCGCGAATACTCAATTCACTTATCTTTCCGACTGTCCGGCGCACGTCGATATCGTGCTAGGTGATGCTCGCCTGTCGCTTGCGAGCGAGCCCGATCAGAAATTCGATCTGCTGGTTATCGATGCATTCTCCGGAGATGCCATCCCCGTTCACCTTCTCACCCGCGAAGCATTTCGCCTCTACTGGCGGCATTTAAAACCTGACGGCGTTCTCGCCATGCATGTATCGAACCGGTATGTGAGGCTCGCTCCTGTGTTGAAACTGGCGGCTGAGGAGGCGAATAAAGAAGCATTGAAGATAGAGAGCGAGGATCACGAGATCCAGGAGATCTACCCCTCAACGTACGTTCTGATTACCGGACGCCGCGGATTCTTTCATAGCCCGTTGCTGAGAGCTGATATAGAAAAGATCGAGGTGCCGACCCGTTTACGGCCCTGGACGGATGATTACAGCAGCCTATGGCAATTGCTGAATTTCAAAGGCGAGTAAGGAGTCTGCATAGTTTCTACCACTCTACAAATGAAACTCGTCTCCGATGCCGTGTACACAGATGCGGCCAGGCGACGATCCCGCGGCTGAAATCACGCGGTCAATGGGCTCGTGCCTCGGTTCGCGGCTGAGTTTGAAAGTCTGATGATGCACGGGCAGCACGTACTCGGCTCCGGCATGGTTGGCCATGGTCCACGCCTGCTCGGGGTTGCAGTGCACACGAATCCAGGGATCGTAGGCTCCAATCGGCATAATCGCTAAATCCACTGGTTTCGAAGACCGCAGCCTGCGGAACGAATCCGTATAGGCCGTGTCGCCACCGAAGATGATGCGATGCCGCCCTACTTCCACCAGGTAGCCATTGAATCCGCGGTAGATGTCGCTGCGCATGCGGGCGCCCCAGTGATTTACCTCAAACGCACGCACCGACGCACGTCCGGCTTGCACGCTTGCGTCCCACCGCAGCTCGTGAACATGCGCGTATCGTTTCGGGCGCAATAAATCGGCAGTTCGGTCCGCCGTCACGACGTGCGTTGCTTTGTTCTCGAGCGCCCGCAAACTGGGTAAATCGAAGTGGTCCATGTGCGCGTGCGAGAGGAGAATCAGATCGATGGGTGGCAATTCGCGCACCGGATACGCGACGTCCACCAATCGCTTGATGCCGAGCGTGAGTGGTCCAAAGCTGAGACCGATGCGCAGGCTGAAAACCGGATCCGTCAGGATAGTGAATCCGTCCACCTTAAGCAGTACGGTGCTGTGTCCCAACCATGCCGCGTGCAGACCGGTATCGCGCCACGCGGACAAGTGGGGGCGCCGGGGCGGGGACGCGGTTTCACGGTGATACTCGCGCGCAAACTCGCGAAGAAATCCGGGAGCTGCCCTGCGCAGGAAACGCGCCGTTTCCGGGGCGCGTCGCAGACGTCCTGACAAAGAATGGGCCGGAGGAACCGTCCTCTTCCGGCGTATGGTTCCGGGCCCCGTCATCCCAAGTTTGTATGATGCCTTCCGTTCGACACCCGAGGAATTACCGTGCGACGTGTAACATTAGACAAGTACAAGTCCGTCCTTACAGTACAAAATCCGTCCTTAAAAGCTGAAACCGAACTGCATGAATCGTAGATATTTCGTGATGGGAGCGACGGGCGCCGTTGCTTCGACGCAGATAAAGAGTCATATGCTGGCGAGCCCGAATGACACGTTACGCGTGGCTTGTGTCGGAGTCCGCGGTCAGGGTAGAGCCCACCTGAACCAATATTCGCAGATGAAGAACGTGGAGATCGTGGCCATTTGCGATATCGACGACGGAATCCTGAATGACAGGATCCACATGGTCGAGGGAAAAACGGGAAAGAAGCCTGCGGGTTACTGGGAAGTTCGCAAGGTGCTCGAAGATCCATCGATCGATGCCATCTCGATTGCCACTCCGAATCACAGTCACACGCTTCAGACCATCTGGTCGTTGCAGGCGGGAAAACACGTGTACTGCGAGAAACCCTGCTCACACGATGTCTGGGAATCGAAGCAGATCGTGGCTGCGACAAAGAAGTACGGCAAAATCGTGCAGCATGGAACGAACAGCCGTTCGGGCGTAGCGATCCGCGAGGCGATCGACAAGATGAACGACGGACTGATCGGGGATGTCTATCATGCCCGTGGTCTTTGCTACAAGTGGCGCGACACAATCGGCCGTAAGCCCGTGACGCCTGTACCTACCGGTGTTCACTACGATCAATGGCTTGGCCCCGCGCCGAAACACGAGTTCACGGAAAACCGGTTTCATTACAACTGGCACTGGTTCTGGGATTACGGCAACGGAGATTTCGGCAACCAGGGAATTCACGAACTCGATATTGCGCGGTGGGGCTTAGGCGTCAGCTACCCTCACAAGATCAGCGCGATCGGCGGTCACTACATGTTCGACGACGATCAGGAGACGCCGAACACGCTGACCGTTGCCTACGAGTTCCGCGAAGGCGGCAAGAACCGGTTGCTTACGTTCGAAGTTCGCCATTGGGCAACCAACTTCGAGGATAAGATCCACCGTGCGAACGATTCCGGCAGCGTCGGGAATATCTTCTACGGCACCAAAGGTTATCTCTGCGTAGAGTGGTACCAGAAATACTGGACGACGTTTGTAGATCCCAAGACGAAAGAGCGCACGGACGGACCTGCGCGTGAAGAGGCCGGTAACAACTGGGCGAATTTCGTCGAAGCGGTGCGCGCGAACGATCCGGCGAAGCGCAATGCGCCCATCGAAGAAGGTGCGAAATCAGCCACGCTGATGCACCTGGGCAACATCTCTTACCGTCTCGGCAGAACGCTTACTTTTGATCCCGACAAACTGGAGTGCACGGGCGATCACGAGGCGACGGCGATGTTCCGGCGCAAGTATCGCGCGCCTTACGTCGTTCCGGAGAACGTTTGAGTTGTAAGGTCTGAAGTAGACCTGGCAGATATCGCCAGTAACGTTGACGCGTCGGACTTCCGTCGTGACTGTCATTCATGTTTCATTTCCGGTTGCTCGACAAACTGCTCAGAATAAAGTCATATTGACGATTCAGGTGATAGAAGGGGACGTCTCGGAACTGAAGTTTGGGTCAGAGACCACCGTGGCTGGCGCTCCTGTGTACACCCTTAGTGCCGTCGTTCCCCAACCTGGCCTTAGAGGCTTTCTGGCCACTGGGCAATTACCATTCGAATCGCACCGCCTACGGTGCCGCCCTGCTCGACGGCTTTTTTGATCCTCCACGCAAGGACTTCATCCTTGAGTGTATGCACGTGATCATGCGTTCGCATAATCTCATTCGCAACCTCGGTAGCAGCGGTCATAGCTCGGATAGAACCAGTCAAACCACTCGCATAATTTTCCTCAAGCCTTGCACTCTCTAGATCGCGGTTTACAGAGCTAATGTGCTCCTGCATGTCTTCGCTGTACCTCCATTCATAACCGAAGGCGGTGATGGCGATGACGAGCACACTCGCAACCACATAAGTTCTCTTCATCAAGAATCCTTGTTGTCGAACCTCAGTCGAAAACATCTTAACGCTAACTAAGAAAGGAGCCGACGTTGGGGAATGGCGCTGTTTGAGCGTTTACGAGTTCTTGCGTATCGACTGCACGGCGATGCTGAATAGTATCGAAAAAAGAGCGCATGACAGATCGGATCGGGACTTGCGGGGACTAATCGATAACTGGGCGTCACGCTTTTAGTTTGACCGCAGCGCGATCATCGGGTCGATCTTAGAAGCTCTTCGCGCAGGAAGATATCCAGCTAGCAGCGCAACCACTCCCAGCAGCACGATCATGCCAACAAAGGTCACCGGATCGCCCGGAGCAGTCCGGAACAAGAGAGAAGCAATCAGACGTGACACCGCGAAGGATGCAATAACTCCAACAGAAATGCCGGCTAGGGCCAGGCCCATGGTCCTCCAGATCACGTCGAGCTGCACTCGGGCTTGCGTGGCGCCCAGAGCCATTCGTATGCCGATCTCCGGCTTCTGGCGCGTAACGGAATATGAGATCACACCGTAAACTCCCAACGAAGCCAACAGCAGCCCGAGACCCGCAAAGATTCCGACAAGCAGAACAAAAAAGCGTCTGGGTGAAGTGGCGTGATCCACCAGGCCTTGAATCGATCTGAACTCTGTCGCTGGTTGCCCTGGGTTCATCCGCCTCAGCGTGATCATGACAGTTCTTGCCAGGGAGCTGGCAGGCAGCTTAGAACGCAATACCAGATATGCACCCTCAGGCCCAAATTGCTTTGTCGCGGGCAAGTACATCTGCGCTCCCGCGTTATCTTCCGCATTGCTTTCGTGAACATCGGCGATCTCTCCGATCACCTCCGCCTCCGCGCCGCCCGCTAGTGCCGTACGGCCAATGGGGCTGCGTCCCGGCCAGAGTCTTCGCGCGACGGTGTCGTTGATGATCACCACATTTCTATTGTTCACGAGGTCGCGCCAACTGATATCGCGGCCTTCCAAAAGATGCATTCCCATCGCCTTCAGGTAACCCGGCGACACGATGTAGACAAACACCGGAACGAAATCGCGTCCGTCCGGCTTGTGCTCGCCTTTTGCCGCTATCCCCCAACTTCGGTTGCGGCTCATGGGCAGGTTATCGCAGATACCGGCGCTCTCGACGCCCGGAATCTGCGAAGTGCGTTCCACAATCTCCTGCCATTTCGCCGCCCGCGTCACCGCCTTTTCGTCATTATCAAAATCAACACTGATAGCGGCTGCACGACTCGGCTCAAAGCCCAGATCAACGTCCAAAACGCGCAGAAAACTGCGCAACAACAGCCCGGCACCCACCAGTAGAACGCATGCCAGCGCAATCTCGCTGACCACCAGCACCGAGCGCAGGCGGCCGTGTCTCCTGCCGTCACTGGCGCCATGTCCGCCACTATCTTTCAGCAATTCCTGCAGATTGCCTTCTGAGATGCGGAGTCCCGGCACCAGGCCGAATAGCACTGCGGCGCCTATTGCAATCAACAGAGTCCATGCCAATGCTGTTCCGTCGACACGCACCATGCTCAGCAGCGGCAGAGCAATTGATCCCTGATGAGCGAGATACCGGATAACGAAGAACGCAAGCGCCAACCCGAACCCAGCTCCCATCACCGCGAGTACCATGCTCTCGGTCAACAGTTGAGGGACGATCCGCGTTCGTCTTGCACCCAAAGCGCTGCGCATTCCAAATTCCTTGCTGCGCGCCGCCAAGCGGGCCAACATCAAGTTGGAGAGATTCACGCAGACAATCAACAGAATCAGGCCAACGGCACACCACAAGACAATCAGCGATCGGCGCAGTTGGCCGCTAATGTAGTCTTTCAACCCTGTCAGTTGGCCTGTGTAGCCCTTTCCATATTCAGGGTGCTTGTGCTCGAAATAGAGCTGCGGAAAGAGCCGATTGGCCTCGTTCTGCGCTGCCGCAAATGTCACGCCTGCTTTCAAGCGACCGACCAGTGCCAGGTCATTTCCGTCGTCGCGAAAATCATCCATGATGTAGGGCACGAAGAGATCGACCTTTGTTCCAGGCGAGAAGACAGAGCCGAAGTCGAATGTGTTCGGCAACACTCCGACAACGGTCACCGATGTGTTGCTCAGATCAATCGGCCGCCCGATAATGTTGCGATCGCCCCCAAACTGGCGTTTCCAAAACGAGTAACTCAGTACCACCACCGGTGGTGCGTGTTTTACGAATTCCGTAGACCGAAACAAACGTCCAAACGAAGTTTTTACAGCCAGTGTTTGAAAAAAACCTTCGGCGACAAGAATGCCCGTAACAGGCAGCGGCTGGCTGTTTCCAATGAGCTTGAAATTGTCGGGTCCAGTAAAGGCGAAGTAGCCGCTGACAGACTGAAAAGATCGGTTACGTTCTTGGAAGTCCTGAGTGGCATCCGCCGTATAGGTTTTGCTGGACTCGCCGGCTTTTGGATCCTTCTCAACAATTCGGACCAGTTTCTCCGAATCGGGAAAGGGCAGGGGTCGCAACAAAATCGTATTCACGACGCTGAACACCGTGATATTGACGGCTATGCCGAGCGCGAGAATCAACACGGCAATCACTGTGAAGCCGTAATCGCGTTTCAGCATGCGGAAGGCGAAACGAAAATCCTGCGTCAGGACATCAAGCGAGGGTAACCCGGGTGATTCGGTCGATCTTGCCATTCCCTTTATACTGCTCCAAACGCAGTTGGTTACGCGCGAAGTTAACATTTTTCTTCGCGAGTTCATGCGATCTTGTCAGAAACACCCAACTGGGCCATGCTCAATCCACGGCACTAGATCGGTTGCGCTCGCTGGCTTGCCCTTACTCATCACTCCGGCATCGTACTTGAAATCCTGGCTATTCGGATTCACCTGTCGCGAGGAACTCGGTCACTGTTTCACGGGCATCTTTCAATACCAATGTCCACTGCGACGGAGCACCACCGGTCTTTGATCTCATGTTCCACTTACCGGCGAGCGCGGCAGTATCTTGCGCGAGGCAAGAGGCCGCAGCCAGCAGCGTCAACAAGCAAGCGCTAAGATTCTTCGGAAGACGGGCGGGACCTTCGTTTATCAAGGCTCTTGGACGGCAGTTTGTCGCAGTGGGTGAATCCATGGCCGACACCGAACGCAAGGGGACTTCCGAGGACTAATCCGGCTGCTGCTGACCCATTCGACGGTTTTTCTTCAGAAGCCTCACCAGAATGAAAACGGCGGCACACCAATTTGCAATCACAACAGCTGGCCCCAAAACGTGCAGTCGGATCGCTATCGAAATCTGCCCAGTGAGCGTGGCACCGACGGAGTGTGTCAGCCCACAAAGCGGACACGGTAAGCCAGTGAGCAGGTGGAAGACACAAACAGGAACGTCCCACCGTAGTCGATAGGAAGTGTACGCGTACACCAAATACGCAAAGCCCACTGAAGTGAGCGCATTCGTTCGAGATGCGGGAAAACGGCTCAAGATCTTGCGACGCCGGTTCCGGTAATCTGAATTTGTACGACTTCCACGTCGGGCTGAGTTGCATAAACAATGAGATAAATGAGCAGAGGCAACAGACAGAGTACGAAACCGATAACAGCCCACACCAGCTTGAATTCCTTCTTCTTTTGCAGGGTTGCGCTGGTTTCCGTCTTGTTCACGACAACAAATCCCTGTGCGATATAGGTCGTGATGACCTGCTCCATCGCGTTCGCGTTGTCTACGGGTATGTTCTGAATTCTTGAGCCTGCCACAGGTCGGAATATAGCATTCGGTCGTTGGCGCGCTTCATCCGGTTCAAAGTCCCAAGGGGACTTATCGGTCGTAATCTGGGTCACGGCGAACTGAAAGACTCATTGCTCTGCACTGTCTATTTCGGCAATCCTTCGAAATTGATCACAAGCTGTGCGTCCACTAACTCTTGTGCTTACGCCTTTTCCGGGGAGCAGAGGTGTCAGACAGCGATTTTGCCGACACCCGGCACCCATTCTTTCTTCGGGATGATCATGCCGCTTCTTCTTGCGCTTTGAGCGCGCTCTCCGGATCAGCAGGCGCGCTCGTCCACAGGGTCGAAAAGCCGGCCTCGTCGAGTATGGGTCCTGATCGCATTCTCTCTTTAGCATCGGCACCCGCAAGGTCGATTTCAGTGAAACGCCCCTCCAGCTTCCGCATCTGAGCATAGCAACCAATGTCGATTGCGAATGCGTGAAACGTCCCTGTCTGAGACTTGTGTGTAAGTGCCGAGCCAGCACTATGGACGATGCGGTAGTCGATTAGCCGATAGAGCAGAGTGCGTATGCGGTCATTCTGCTGAAGCACTCCTTCCGATACAAGGAGCACGTTACGCTTCTTCTCAAGACAAAACTGCCTCAGAACGTATATTCCTCGAATGAGGATTCCTTGTTCTTGCCCATCAGAATCCTGCTTGAGTTCTTCGATTCTCCACTCGAAGTTTGCTCGGCTCGATATCCTAACGTCGTCTTTGCCAATTCGCCCATCTCCATTTGGAGATTGAACTGCGTCAAGTATCTGCAGAAAAAGAGAGAGACAGTCGCGCGGCACGCCGCCGCCGGCTAGTACAAGTCGATCGAAGCCGGCACCCTTAAAAAGCTCGTCAACAAGTTCGCCCGGTTTGAAACCCGCGCGAGTACCAAATTCATTGAAGATCTTTCGGTTCTGACTTGCGGTTTTTTTGAAGTCCGAGAAAGTGAAGTCGATGTTGATTGGCTGGTAATCGTGTCGCTCTTGCGCTCCGAGCGGCTGTCCGAGTCGATCTGCGTACAAAGTGCTCGCGTGTCGAAGGGTAGCAACCTTGAAATACAAAGGTAGGTCCTTGCATAGGCCATGGATGTAGTCCATTACCAATGGTTGATCACTCCGCTTGAGAAAGTAGAAGTCATCAACCTGAAGATAGACAGCACTTACGTTTGACGATAATTGAAAAAACTCTCGAATTTGCTGCTTTAGTCTCGGCAGCCACATGTCGAGATCGCGAGTCTTGTCCTGGTTCGAAGAGTATTTCCGTTCCAGCTCCAACTTGGATAAGTCTTCGAGCGCGTCACCTGTTTGGAGACTAAGGGCACTGTTACCGACCTTTATACCTGTGCTTTCGGTTTGCTTCAACTGCACTGCTGTGGCCTCTCGAACCTCAGCTTCCAGCTGATCGGCCCTGGTGCGCAATTCCGATAAATCCTTGCGTATCTGCCGGATCAATTCACGCGAACGCTTTTTCTTTCCGAACCAGCCCGTCAACCTACGTTCAAGTTCCGCGAAGAGGGCGTCAAGAATCTCGATTAGCACATTGGGGAATGAATGTTTCTTGAAGTCCTCGCAGTTGAGATAGACGGGTCTTATTGTGTCGGGGAGTTGTTGAGCCGAGTAATGCAGCAGCAATGTCTTGCCGCAGCCGCGGCGCCCAAATACCGCATGATTCTGACGAGCAACAACATCACCCAACGCGTTGGAGACGTCGATGTACGGCACCAATTCTGGTCCACCTCGCTGTACGCGCAGGTTCTCGTTGATCGCCAAACGGAGTTTCTTGAGACTGTCGAAATTGAAGGTCCGATTGTACAGCATCGTGAGCCGGTGCGAATGGATGTCCAGCTTGCTGTCATGGTCAGATGTTGTCCAATGTCGGTCGAAGAGCTGGCCCAACATGGGCTCGTTAAGACTTCGCGAAATCGCAAGGGGGTTTTTATCCCTTCTCGAAGATAGATCCCGGTAAACGCCGTAGCCTTCTGGAATCCTTTTGGACGTGTAGTTGCCATCTCGGAGATGTGCTCTGTCCGGATCGCTCCCGGGTTGCACAGAAACGGAAGTTGAGAACTTTCGAAGGTCACCTGAAAGTGGCAACTTCAGCAAACAGCGCGCCGTGGAAGATCACACGAATCGCAACGTCTGCGGCCTCCGGGCTGCTCACTCCGTGCGCAAAGCCTGAATTACATCGATGCGGGCCGCTCGTGCCGCCGGTATGGCCGATGCGGTTACAGCCGCAAGCAGCAGCACCAGGGCCGAGCTGATGACCGGCAGCACTCCGGGTGTTTTCAGGTCTGCCAGGAAAGTGCCTGCCAATCGCGCCAGCCCGAAGCCGCACGCAAAGCCGATCGCGAGTCCGGCGATGGCGATCGACAAGCCTTCCGTGACGACGCGCAGCAGCAGACTCTGTGGCTGCGAACCAATCGCGAGCCGGATTCCGAATTCGCGCGTGCGCCCGCTCACGGAGAATGCGAGCACGCCCGCGACACCCACCACAGCAATGAGCAGCGCCACCCCGGCGAAAGCGCCGAACACAACCGCGTTGAGCCGGTCAGGCGAAAGCACCTCCGTTCGGATGTCTTCCAGCGTTGCCGCCCGTTCCACCGGCTGATCCGGCGACATGTCGCGCATGATGCGAGTGATCGGCACGACGAGCGAATAGGGATCCGTGCGCACATGAACAAGCAGGCGGCCCCCCTGTAGAGCCGGATTCTGAGCGGCGGGGACATAAATTGTCATCGTCGGCCGCGGGACAAGGTGCGAATCGTCCACCTCAGGTACTACGCCGACGACGCGCATAGACCCTTCCTTGAGAATTGGCACGACTTTCAGAATTGGATCCGTGAACAGAACATGATGATTAAGTGCATCGGTTTTCGGAAACATCCGTTGGGCAAGGCTCTGACTGACAATTGCGACCGGTTCATTGCCCTGACGGTCTCCATCATCGAAGTCACGTCCTCCCCTCATCGGGAGACCGAGTGTGGCGAAGAAAGCAGGTGTGACGACGCGCAACTGCGCCGTGGGATGTTCCTCGCTCGGCGCGGGCACGTGCCCGTCAGCGGCGAATTCGAGTCCGAAGTTGGAGGGCTCGCGCCAGGGCACGTAAATACTTGTTGAGACGTTCTCAACTCCAGGCAATTGACGGATGCGCCGCATCGCCTCGCGGTAGTAATCGACGACTTGTCTCGGAGTCTTACCTAAATGCAGTACGGGGACGTTCACCGCGAGCACGTCGCGCGTATTGAAATCGGCCTGGGCCGCCTCGAGCGCCAGTAGCGTCTTCAGAGTTGCGCCCGCCGAGGCCACCAGAACGAACGACGCCGCAATCTGTACCATGGCGAATATCTTCAATTTCCGATTTGCCGAGCCGGTGACGCGAGAGCTTCCGCTCGCCAGCGCGAAGCCCTGCGCACCTCCGGACGATGGCAGGCGTGGAACGAATGCCAGCAGCATTGCAGCGATAACAGCCAGTCCTGCTCCCACCCAGAGCATGCTGGGATCGACTGTGATGTCTAGTGCGCGAAGCGAGTATCTGGACATGTAGCGGCCAAGAACCGCTACCATCGGCCTCGCAATGAGCAAGCCCAGAGCGGCGCCCCCGACGCACAGCAGCAGACTCTCAGCCAGCAGAGTACGACGCAATGCGCCACGACCCGCCCCCAGCGCTGCCCGTATGCCCAATTCCGACTCACGTCTGACACTCCGCGCCAGAATCAGGTTCGCGACGTTTGAACAAGCGATGACGAACACCAGGATCGAGGTGGCCATCAATACCAGCAAGATCGTTCGCGCGCGCGACGTGATCTGGTCGCGGAGCTTGACGGCATTGATCTCGAAATCGGATTTGGCCGGGTACGATTCCGGATGTTCTCGCTTCATGCGCTCGTATATACCGCGCAACTCCGTACGAGCCGACACGAGATCGACGCCCGGCGCGAGCTTCGCAAAGAGTTCGGTCATCCGGTGTATGCGGCTCGTCTGCATGGTTGCCGAAAGATGATGCGAACTGGTGATGATATTTGCGATGATCTGCGTCTCTTGCGGGTATGGAACAGACGGCTCGAGGACGCCGACCACCGTAGCGCTGCGCGCGTCGACAAACGTGTCGAGTCGCACTGTTTTCCCGATCACGGTCGGATCGCTGTTCAGAGCGGTCGACCAAAAGCGATAGGTCAAAACCACTGCACCGGCAGCCTTCGGACCATCGTCACGCGCGTCCAGTAAACGCCCTAGCACGGGCCGCAGACCCATCACCCGGAAGTACGATCCGCCAACGACGCCCGCGATCACTTCTCGCGGTTGCCCGAGTCCGACCATCGAAAACCCGACCACCGAAA
>JAFAUR010000818.1 GCA_019243205.1 Acidobacteriaceae bacterium
CTGCCCCGCCACGTCCCACAGCGCGATCTCAATCGAGCTGACGGCGGAACCCCACGGCTTCATCGCACCCATCCGGCGGATTTTGAGCATGATCCGTCCGACGTCCCTCGCGTCCTCGCCTAGAAGATAAGGCCTATAGTAGGGAACAATTGGCTTTACATTTACCTTTCCAGACTCGGCCTGAGCGTATCCGGAAATGCCTTGATCGGTGATGATGCGTATCACCGGGTTACGCCCGATAACGGCGCATTTCACGTCCGTGATCTTGACCGGTACGCTGCCCGGCCGTCTTACAGAATCGGTGGTAGCTGTTCCCTGCTGAGCCGCAAGCGCCGTTGCGGCTGCTGACCCCAAAAACGATCCGACAAAACCTCTTCGCGTGATTTGACTCACGAGTCCCTCCGCGGAATACCTCACCAACCGCTGTTCCCCATCACTCACCTACGTGGTGTGTGCCAAGTCATTAAGATTATATGTTCGTCCCCGGATGGATCGCGTCTGCGTTATTACAATCAAATTCCGCCCAATGCTAGCATCGGCTTGGGTGGAAGATCACGAGGTTTACGCCGCCATCGGCGAGGATGGATTTGAGCGCCTGATCGCAGCTTTTTATCGGCAAGTACCCGGAGACGACATCCTTGGACCGCTGTATCCACAGGGAGATTTCGCCGGTGCGGAACAACGGCTCAGAAACTTTCTGATTTACCGTTTCGGCGGTCCGCAGCATTACATCGAAGAGCGAGGGCATCCGCGTCTGAGAATGCGGCACGCGCCCTTCCCGGTAAACCAGGCCGCGCGCGACCGCTGGATGCAGCTGATGACCAAAGCAGTCAATGAAGTAACATTGCCGGCCGAAGTGCGAGCGATCCTGATCGAATACTTCGAATCCACTGCGACCGCCATGATGAACCGCCTCTAAAAGCGAATCCCCGGCAACAAAAAAATTCCGGAACTCTCACCGCCTCAACCGGTAATACAGTGTGAAAGCGGCCGGTGAGTGAAACTTTGACGGATTCGGATCTGTTACGCCTGACCAGACAAGGGAAGGAAGATGCGTTCCTTGCTCTTTACCGGCGTCACGAAGGAGCTGTGTTCCGGTTCGCCCTCCATATGTCGGGCCAACGCGATATCGCCGAGGAAGTTACGCAGGAAGTCTTCACCGCCCTGCTCAATAAAGGAGATTTGTATGCGGCTGAGAGTGGCTCGTCGCTCCAGGCATACTTGATTGGCGCAGCGCGAAACCAGGTCCGGCGGCATTTGCACCGGCTGCGCATGACACAACCCGGCCGTGGATTGAAATCTGTTTCGAGTGATCCTGCCTCATCGTTCATGGAGATGGTGGACCGCCAACAGGACCTGGCGCTACTGCGCAGCGCGATTTTGAGCCTTCCTCTCAAATATCGCGAAGCCGTTGTGCTCTGCGATCTGGAAGAGTTGGATTATGAAACGGCAGCCAGACGTATGGGCTGCGCGGTGGGAACCGTGCGATCCCGGCTGCACCGGGCGCGCGCCATTCTCGGAGCGAAATTGCGGAGGAGGGACGGATGCCCGGCATGAATGAAGATTTCGATCTGAAGGAGGCGCTGCGCCGGTTGCGGGAACAATCTCCCCAATCTGCAAGCACCGGTACGCAAGCTCGGCTTATGCAGGCTTTTCGGGCTCGCAACCGGCGAAATCGCTGGCTGATGGCGGCGCGGTATGCGGCGGCCGCTTGTCTGGTGATCGCTCTCGTCTGGGTCTTGACTTATTTGCAACCACATACGGCGCCTGTCGCAAAGGCCGCACCGGCAGTTTTTATGCAGCTACCGTATGGACAAAGTGAGGTTCCGCTGGAAGATGCCGTCATCGTACATGTCGAGTTGCAGCCATCTGAACTGGAATCGATGGGATTGCGCCTCAACGCATCAAAAAGCGGCAGAAAAATTCCGGCAGATCTGCTGGTCGGTCAAGACGGCGTGGCCCGGGCTGTTCGTCTTTCGCAATAACGGAGTTTCGATTTAAAGGAGGTTTTTCAAATGCTCAGAGTGAGTCTGTTTCTCGCTGCATGTTCCGCAACAGCTTTGGCGCAGAACGCGGTGTTCCAGGTCGCGGACCCTGGCGCGCCGCCGCCCCAGATCGAGTTAAGAACCGCGCAGGTGCCGATGGTGGCCGGCGTCGGTATAGAAGCTGCGATGGCCGGGCCCGCGAGCGCCATCGCGGGTGCACCTTATAGCGCCCAGTTCACTACGGACCGGGTGCAAGCGCTTGCCGATGGGAATCGAATTCAACAGACGTTTTCAGGAACTGTTGCGCGCGACAGCCAGGGGCGTATCCGTCGTGAGGAGACATTGCCGCCGCTCCCCGGATCCAACGGTGACTCACCCCGTCTGGTCCGAATCGAGGATCCCGTTGCAGGCGTACACTGGACACTCGACGCTCAGACCAAGACGGCAATCAAGATGCCGTTTCCAACTCTGAAGAAAGGTGTTGCTGGAACGGCCCTTCCCCCTCTGCCGCCTGGTGGAGATCAAACATTCTTCTATTCGTCAACTTCCGGCGGGAAGGCCGGCGTCGAGATCGTTTCGCGTGCCCCCGGCGCACCGCCTGATGCAAACACCACCAAGACAGACCTCGGCACTCAAACGGTTGAAGGAGTGAGTGCGCAGGGTACGCGCATCACCCGAACCATCCCCGCGGGTACGGTCGGAAACGAACAGCCGATCACCATCACGACGGAAACCTGGTATTCGCCGGATCTGCATGTTCTTGTTCTTAGTAAGTCCAGCGATCCGAGAATCGGCGACACCACTTACACCCTTACGAACATCCAGCGCGCCGAACCCGCCTCGTCATTGTTTCAGATCCCGGATGACTACACGGTCAAGGATCAACCCATAAATACCCTGATCCAGGTGAAATCAGCCAAACCATTGCCAGAGTAGACGGCCAAAGTAGCCACGGAAGAGACGTCTCGTACGCTGATAGCGTGCCTGACGTTTCTTCCGCAAAGCCGTGGTCGCTCGCGGTACGGGCTCTCCGCTCGCGGAATTACCGGCTTTTTTTCGCCGGCCAGAGCATCTCGCTCATCGGAAGCTGGATGACAAGGCTGGCCACGAGTTGGCTCGTTTACCGTTTGACGCACTCCGCGTGGCTGCTGGGAATCACGAGTTTCGTCGGCCAGATACCTCTCTTCT
Organism: Acidobacteriaceae bacterium; assembly: GCA_019243205.1. Lineage (GTDB taxonomy): Bacteria > Acidobacteriota > Terriglobia > Bryobacterales > Bryobacteraceae > Bog-105. The sequence goes on from JAFAUR010000818.1 coordinate 3,174, forward strand.
TCCTCGCGCCGGTCGCAGGCGTATGGATTGATCGCTGGGACAGGCACAAACTGCTGGTCATCACGCAATCCCTCTCGATGATTCAGTCGTTTGCGCTGGCACTTCTCGCACTGGCCGGAATCATCACCGTCACGGAAGTCATCCTGCTGATGCTCTTCCAGGGATTCATCAATGCGTTCGACATGCCGGCGCGCCAGGCGTTTGTGATCCAGATGGTCGACCGGCGTGAAGATCTGCCGAATGCTATCGCCCTGAATTCGTCGATGGTCAATGCTGCGCGCCTGATCGGCCCAGCGGTGGCAGGCATCATCATTGCCGCTGTCGGCGAAGGCTATTGTTTCCTGATCGATGGCATCAGCTATCTTGCCGTCATTGCCTCACTCCTCGCGATGCGAGTCCAACAGCGCCCGGCCAAACCCCGGGCTCAGAACATTGTTCGCGAGCTGCGCGAAGGTTGGCATTACGTAACCTCCTCGCTGCCGATTCGTTCCATCCTGCTCCTGTTGGCCGTCGTGAGCCTCCTCGGCATGCCGTACACCGTACTGATGCCGGTTTTCGCGGCCGCTATCCTCGGTGGCGGCCCTCACACCCTCGGATATTTGATGTCGTGTGTTGGAGTTGGCGCGCTCGCAGGTGCTATCGCGCTCGCGGGGCGGCGAACCGTGCTCGGACTCGGCCGCGTCATTCCCTTGTCGGCGGGGCTGTTCGGCCTGGCATGCGTCGGCTTCGGACTATCGCGGTCGTTGCCGCTTTCGATGCTCCTGCTGCTGTTTGCCGGCTATGGCATGATGCGGCAGATGGCGGCGAGCAACACGATTCTGCAAACCATTCTCGAAGAAGAGAAGCGCGGCCGCGTGATGGCCTTCTACGCTATGGCTTTCGCCGGAATGTCGCCTTTTGGGAGCCTCTTGGCAGGCGCAATGGCCGCCCGACTCGGAGCGCCGCATACCCTCGTCATCTGCGGAACTCTGTGCGCCTTATCGGCACTGCTTTTCGCCCGGGAGCTGCCGCGCATGCGTAAATTTGTACGGCCCATCTACGTCGAACTTGGCATCCTGCAGGCGGCAGAACAGTAGCGGCAGCCGAATCAAGCCCTAACCATGGGTCACATCCATATCGGAACTTCCGGCTGGCATTACAAACACTGGGTCGGACCGTTCTATCCGGAGCGGACGCCTGCCTCGAAAATGTTGCCGCATTACTTCAGTTTTTTCGACACCGTCGAACTGAACAACACGTTCTACCGGCTTCCTCAAAAGAGTGCGCTCCAAAACTGGCGCGAGTCCACCCCCGACAATTTCTGTTTCGCCGCCAAGGGAAGCCGGTTCATCACTCACATGAAGAAGCTGAAGGATCCGGAACAGGCTCTGGCGCGATATTTCGATGCAATCGATGTACTCGAGCACAAGCTGGGACCGATCTTGTTTCAGCTGCCGCCGAACTGGGTGGCCGATTTGCCTAGGTTCGAGATATTTCTGCGAGCGCTCCCCGCCGGCCATCGCTATGCATTCGAATTCCGCAATCCGACTTGGGATTGCCCTCCGGTTTTGAAACTGCTTGAAAAATATGGAGCCGCGTACTGTATCTTCCATCTCGCCGGTTACCAGAGCCCGCTCTCCATCACCGCCGATTTCAGCTACCTGCGATTGCACGGACCCGGCGGGAAGTACCAGGGAAGCTATAGCGATTCCGACCTCGGCTGCTGGGCAGAGCGCATCCTGAATTGGAGCGCACGCCTTCGCGCGGTGTATGTTTACTTCGACAACGACGACAGCGGATATGCCGTGCGCGACGCCCTGCGGCTTCGCAAGATGGTCACCGGTTTTTGATCTCAAATAGAAGAAATAGTTATCGAGCCGTCGCCGGTTCGCACCCGGAGAAGCGGACCGCCGCCGTTGAGCTTACCGCTCATCTGGTGCCCGACATGCTTGCCCTCGATCGTTAACGGCAGATCGGAATGGATGGAGCCATCGCCGGTCGAAAGCTCCACATCCGCCGCCAGGTCTCGCGGCACCACAAGCCGGACGCTGCCGTCATTTGTTTCCAGCTTCCAATCCGTCGCCACGCGCGATCCTCGCAGCGCGTTCACCGCCACGGAACCGTCTCCCGTGTGAAGAACCAGGTGATCAAAACGACCGTCCACATGAACGCTGCCGTCACCGCTCCGGGCCTCCAGGCTACCGTCCAACTGCTCGCCCCGCACGCTGCCATCGCCCGTGTCCGCCCGCAGGGTCCCGTGCAGCCCATAAAGCTTAACTGAGCCGTCTCCCGTATGCACTTCGGCCGAGAGCTTTTGCGGTACCCGCACCCTCAGTTCAACCGAGTGGTCGCCAAAGCTGAAGTGCATCGACGGCACTTTCACGTTGATGTCGACCGCATTGCCCGACTGATGCTCGGTGACCTGCACCCCTGTCGAACCGATCGTAAACCCGCGCGTGATCAAGGACGCGTCGATGGCCCCGTCACCGGCCGCCTCCACCGTAATCGCCGCGTCGTTCGTGTACACGCGCAGTTCGGGGCTGCCGCTTACGCCCCAATGCTTGTGCCATTCATCGGCGCTTGCGGTTGCGGCGAAGATCAGGGCAAGGGCTGTAACCACCGGGAGTGCTGACATGCGACTTCCTCCGCAGTACATTACGAGCCTCCGTCAGAAGTTGTTCCCCGAAATGTACTGTTTCC